>DASPGQ010000540.1 GCA_035620555.1 Vicinamibacteria bacterium | reverse complement strand
CGCCGCCATCGTCGGCGCCCGACGGGGACATATTCTCGCCATCGATTCCAGAAACGTGAAGTGGGAGCCCATCCCTCTCGGTGAGGGCGCCCCGTCGTTTCAGATCGTCGTGGTCCCGAGCGGCTCTAACCGCAACCTCGCCGAAACCGGCTACAACGCGCGCGTGGACGAATGTTTCGCGGCTTGTCGAAAGCTCGCCGTTTACACCGGACGAGGCCCGGTCGCCGGCCTCGACGATTTCGACGACGAGGTGTTCGAACGTTTCGGCGACCGATTGACGGGACGCGAATTCCTTCGCGCACGACACTTCTTCACCGAGAGAGCCCGCGTCCGGCGCGGCATCGAGTTGTGGAAGCAAGGGGACATCGAGGGCTTCGGTGCGCTGATGAAGGCGTCCTGCCAAAGCTCGATCGAGAACTGGGAAGCGGGCTCACCCGAGCTCATCGAGATTCAACGGACGCTGAGCGAGACGAAAGGCGTATACGGCTCACGCTTCAGCGGAGCGGGCTTCGGCGGCTGCGTCGTGGCGCTCGTCGGAGACGATGCCGAGCTCCCCATGAAAGCCTTCACCGTCGAGAGCGACGACGGAGTCCGCGTCCTGTGAAGGCGATTGTCCTGTGCGCCGGTTTCGGTACCCGCATGTATCCGTTGACCCGCGGTCACGCCAAAACGCTTCTCCCCGCCGCGGGGAAGCCCATCGTCGGCCACCTCGTCGATGGGCTCGAGGAGACTGGGTTCTTCGAGCAGATCGTCGTCGTCTCCAATGCACGGTTTCACGATCGATTCATCGCCTGGGGCGAGAGCCGGGTGGTCGTCCTCAACAACGGCGTCACCCACGACGAGGCGCGTCTCGGGGCGGTACAAGATCTCGCGTGGACGATCGACCAGCTCGGCGTTCGAGAGCCGGTGCTCGTGGCGGCGGGCGACAATCTGTTTCGAGATACGCTCGAGCCGTTCGTCACCGACTACCTAAAGAAGCCCCGCAACTTGATCCTCCGGTACCTCGAGCCCAATCGCGACAAGCTGAGGAGGACGGGTGTCGCGGAAATCGACGACGCTGGCCGACTCGTCCGACTCGTGGAGAAACCCGAGAGCCCACCCTCCCAATGGGCGTGCCCCGCTCTCTATATGCTGCAAGCCGACGCTGTCGAAGAGCTCGGGCGCTACGTCGTCGAGCGCCCGTCCGCCGACGCACTCGGGAGCTTCATCGCCTGGCTCGCGCCGCGGCTTCCGGTGTTCACCCACGAGATGCGAGGAGATCGCCTCGACGTCGGTGATCTGGAAGGGTACGCTTCAGCCGAATCCTGGCTCACGAAGGGCCGATAGAGCGATGCCTTTTTCGATTTCGTTGCTTCCGCCATCCGGCGCCCGGGCGGGCCCCCGAGAGGGCTCCACTCCCGAGATCCGGGGTACCGCCGAAGCGAAGCTCGATATCGAATCGGATGGAATCGAGGTCGACCTCGGAGTCGTCGCCGTCTGGCTACTCGCGAGCGTCTTCGCGATTTCGTGCGGCGGCGGCAACGGTGTCCGCGTCATCAAGCTCGCTCATGGCCTGCCGACGAGCCATCCAGTTCACGAGGCGATGGTGTTTCTCGCCGAGCGCGCCGCCGAGAAATCCAGCGGCAGGATCCGAATCGACGTCCATCCTGCCGAGCAGCTCGGCACCGAGCGCGAGTGTCTCGAGCTCCTTCAAATTGGTGCCTTGGGGATGACCAAGGTCTCGACGAGCGTTCTCGAGAACTTCGTACCGCGTTACGCGGTATTCAGCCTTCCCTACTTGTTCCGCGACGAAGGGCATCGGCAAAAGGTGCTCCATGGCGAAATCGGCAAAAACATTCTCGGAGCCGGCGAAGATCAGGGCCTCCGCGGTCTCACGTATTACGACGCTGGCAGCCGGAGCTTCTACTCGAAAGAAAAACCGATCTCGAGCCCTACCGATCTCGAGGGTCTCAAGATCCGCACTCAGGAATCGAGCCTCGCCATCAGCATGGTGCAGGCGCTCGGCGGTGCGGCGACCCCGATTGCCTGGGGTGAGCTCTATACCTCGCTCCAACAAGGCGTCGTCGACGGCGCCGAGAACAACCCGCCCAGCTTCTATCTTTCGCGACATTACGAAGTCGCGCGTCACTACTCGCTCGACGAGCACACTTCGACCCCCGATGTGCTGCTGATTGGCGTTCGGTTGTGGCGTGAGCTGTCATCGGAGGAAAGAGAGGCAGTGAGCATCGCCGCCGAGGAATCCGCGAAGCTGCAACTGCGCTTGTGGCGCAAGGCGACCGAGGAGGCGCTCGATGCGCTGCGCGCCGCCGGAGTCGAAATCGTCTCACCCGACAAGGCTCCGTTCGTCGCCGCGGTGGAATCGATCTACCAGCGATACCGTGGTGAGGCCGAGCTCGCCGCGCTCATCGACGACATCCGGGCCGTGGAATGAGCCGCCTCAAAGCCCGCGTCGACCGCACGCTCGAGGCCGTCCTCGCGGCGCTCATGGCCGCGATGGTGCTCGTCGTGCTGTGGCAAGTCGCCACCCGATATCTCTTGCGCGATCCGAGCTCGGTGACCGAGGAGCTCGCTCGGTTCGGATTGATTTGGCTCGGCCTGCTGGCCGCGAGCTACGGTTTCGGACAGAAAGCTCACCTCGCGATCGACCTCCTCGACCCCGAGCACCGCAAGTGTTGGCTCGATGTGATCGTGGCGGCGACCGTGGTGTCGTTCGCCGTAACCGTTCTCGTCGTGGGTGGTCTTCGCCTCGTGGAAGCCATCCTCGCGCTGGGACAGACTTCCGCGGCGCTTCGATTCGAGCGAGGCTATGTCTACCTCGCGCTGCCCTTGTCAGGGTTACTCGTCCTGTTCTACACGATCGAGGCGGCAGTCACGCGCCTTTTGCATGGATCCAGTTAACACCATCGTCCTCGTCGGCACGTTCGTCGTGCTAATCGCGCTGGGAACACCCATCGCCGTGGGCATCGGCCTATCGGCGTTCGTGGCGTTGCTGATGACGATGGACATCTCCACGGCGACGATCTGTGTCGCCCAGCGGATGGCCGCGGGATTGGATCGGTTCACGCTCCTCGCAATTCCATTCTTCATACTCTCTGGCCAGATCATGAACCGCGGCGGTATCGCCAGGCGGCTCATCGATTTCGCCCGAGGCGCCGTCGGCATGCTTCCGGGCGGCCTCGCCTACGTGAACATCGTCGCCGGCCTGCTCTTCGGCGCGATCTCCGGCTCGGCGGTGGCCGCCGCCGCTGGAGTCGGCGGGTTCATGGTTCCGAGAATGAAAGAGCAGGGTTACGATGCAAGCTTCAGCGGCGCGGTAAACATCGCCTCGGCGACGACGAGCTTGATCATTCCGCCGAGCAATATTCTCATCGTCTACGCGCTCGCTGCCGGAGGGGTTTCCATCGCGGCGCTCTTCGTGGCCGGATACCTGCCGGGGCTTTTGGTCGGCCTGCTGCTGATGATCGTGGCGGGCACGATCGCCATGCGCCGGGGTTATCCCGTCGAGGCTCCTGTCGGTCTCGCCGAGCTCGGACGGCGATTTCTCGCGGCGCTCCCGAGCATGTTCCTCGTCGTCCTCGTCATGGGCGGCATCATCGCCGGATGGTTCACCGCAACCGAGGCGGGCGCCGTGGCGGTTCTGTACGCCTTCATCCTCGCCGTGGTCGTCTATCGCGAGGTACCGCTCCGCGCGATCCCCGGGGTGCTGGTCGAGGCCTCGACGACGACCGCCATCGTTCTGCTTCTCATCTCGGCTTCCATGGCGTTCTCCTGGGTGCTCGCCTACGAGCGCATCCCCGAGCTCGTGGTCGCCGCCTTCGCCCCTTTTGAAGGCAACACGGTCGTCACGCTTCTCATTATCAACGTCTTCCTTCTCGCCATCGGCACCGTCCTCGACATCACCCCCGCGGTCCTGATATTCACCCCGGTGCTGCTACCGTTGGTCACCGCGGTGGGCGTCGATCCGCTGCACTTCGGTATCGTGATGGTGCTGAACCTGTGCGTGGGCCTGTGCACGCCGCCGGTGGGAACCGTGCTCTTCGTCGGGTGCACGGTATCGGGATCGTCGATCGCCGAAGTGAGCCGGGCCTTGATCCCGCTCTATGCCGCGATGGTGGTGGCGCTTCTGCTCGTCACGTTCTTTCCCGAGCTGGCGCTCGCGCTTCCCCGATGGCTCGGGATATGAAGAGGCATCGAGCACGAGCAAAGAGCCCTCGATCTCGGATCATCCGTTGACCCACCCTTCGGTTCGAGCTAGTCTCGAACCATCTTGGAGCCGGACCGAATCGTCGTTCGCGGAGCGCGACAACACAATCTCAAGAACGTCACCGTCGAGATACCCAAGAAGAAACTCGTCGTTTTCAGCGGGGTTTCGGGCTCGGGGAAGTCGTCTCTCGCCTTCGACACTCTGTACGCTGAGGGCCAACGTCGCTATGTCGAGTCTCTCTCGAGCTATGCGCGGCAGTTTCTCGGGCAGATGGACAAGCCGCTCTACGACACGATTCGCGGCCTGTCGCCCACCATTTCCGTCGATCAGAAGTCTTCCTCTCACAACCCGCGTTCGACGGTGGGAACGATCACCGAGATCTATGACTACCTGAGAGTGTTGTTCGCGCGAATCGGCAAGCTCGTCTGCCATCGCTGTGGAAGCCCGGTTGCCAGGCAGACGCCGCCGCAGATCGTCGAGGAGCTCGAGAAGCTCCCGCCGGGAACGCGATTCCTGATCCTGGCGCCCTGGATCGTGGGACGGAAGGGCGAGCACAAGGCGCTCTTCGAAAAGGCCCGCCGGGGCGGGTTCACCCGCGTGCGCGTCGACGGCAAGGTTCACTCGGTCGAGGACGACGTCGTCCTCGACAAGAAGAAGAAGCACGACATCGAGCTCGTCATCGACCGGCTGGTGGCCAAACCCGAGCTCGCCTCGACGTCCCGCTCTCGGCTCACCGACTCCGTCGAGACCGCGTTGCGCGAAGGTCGCGGCGTCCTCGTCGTCCAACCCGAAGGCGGGAACGAGCTTCTCTTCTCCGAGCACCAGGCCTGTCACCGCTGCGGCATATCCTTTCCCGAGCTCTCTCCCCAGCTGTTCTCCTTCAATTCGCCCCAGGGCATGTGCCCCGACTGTCACGGGCTCGGAACCCGGGCGGAAATGGACGAGGGGCTCATGGTGCCCAACCCTTCGCTTTCCATCAACGAGGGCGCGGTGAGACCCTGGGGCGTCATCGAGGAAAAGGGAGGCTGGCGAGCTGCGGTGGTGCGCTCGATGGCGCGCCATTTCGGCATCGATCTCTCGATTCCCTGGAGCCGGCTTTCCGCGGCCGACCGCCGCATCATCTTATATGGCGCCGACCGGCAGCGGATCACGATCCGTAGGGGCAGGCGGTCGTTTCAGACCCGCTTCGAAGGACTCGTGCCCATCCTGATGCGCCGCATGAAAGAGACGGAATCCGAATCCGTCCGCAAGCACTACGCCCAGTTCATGTCGGACAAGCCCTGCTCGACCTGTCGGGGCGCACGCCTGAGGCCCGAGGCCCTGGCGGTTCGCATCGCGGGTAAGTCGATCGCGGAGCTTTCGGCGAGCTCGATCGACGACGCACACCTGTTCGCCACCACCGTCGATCTCGCCGGGACCGACGCGCTCATCGGCGCCGAGCTCCTCAAGGAGATCATCAATCGGCTTCGGTTTCTGCGTGACGTCGGGCTCGGATATCTCTCCCTGGATCGCCTCGCACCGTCGCTGTCCGGCGGCGAGTCACAGAGAATCCGCCTCGCGAGCCAGATCGGCTCCGAGCTGACCGGTGTCGTCTATATCCTCGACGAGCCCTCCATCGGCTTGCACGCCCGCGACAACGCGCGCCTTCTGGCCGCGCTCCGCCACCTGCGCGACATGGGCAATACCGTCGTCGTCGTCGAGCACGATCGGGAGACCATCGAAGCCGCCGATCACGTCATCGATTTCGGCCCGGGCGCGGGAGTGCACGGAGGGGAGATCGTCGGCACCGGGACCGCCC
>DASPGQ010000539.1 GCA_035620555.1 Vicinamibacteria bacterium | reverse complement strand
CAGAAAGGCTCGTCGAGCTCGACGACCTGGGCGCCGGCTGGCGTCGGGCAGCGCTCGGCGTTCCCGACGCAAGCGATCATCTCACCGTTGACAACGAGGCGACTCTGCCGCTGGAGGGAACCACTCGTGCCGTCGATGAGCGTGCCTCCATCGAGGACCCACGCGTGCCCCGGCGTCATCTCCTGGGATCCGGCTATTGCGGACGAGCAACAGAGACCGGAGGCGAAGGCGACAAGCATCGGGTGCGACGGCATTTTCCTTACCATGAGTGGACGGCATTGTAACTTGTTCATCTTTTTCGCTGTGGAAGTGGTGGCCGGGCTCCGTGCTGTGGCAGCACGACGGAAGTTTGGAATACTATCGCCGCCGTGACGACGCCCCGCAGAGGCGTAAATCATGCCGATCTCGATCCAACGAACCCTTGCCGCCGCTCTGGGAGCGGTTCTCCTGCTTCCGGTTGCTCGAGCCACGAGCTCGCCCCGGATGGAGAGGAAGCAGAGAACGGAGGAGACGCGCATTCGTGAGGCCCGCGCGGCTTCCAACGCAGCCATCCGCGCTCACGACGCCGAGCGGGTGGCTTCGTCCTGGACGGAAGACTACAGCCTCGTCGCCTCGACCAATCTGGCCGTCACCGGGCGGGAAGCGAACCGCGCGAGCTTCGCGAGTCACTTCGAAGAACGTCCCGACGTCGTCTATGTCCGCACACCGCGAGAGATCGGACTCTACGAGCCCTGGGGCATGGCTTATGAGTGGGGCGATTGGGAGGGGAGCTGGACGGAGGAGGAGGGCGAGCTGCGAATCGGCGGCACCTACCTCGCGAAGTGGCAGCGCGTCTCCGACCGGTGGCTCATTCGCGCCGAGATCTTCGTCCCGACCCACTGCGAGGGCACGTCTTATTGCGGCGAGCGACGTTGATTCAATTGGGCATGCTGCTGAGCTTCTGGAACTCCGAGATGAACGCCTCGTTCTCCCGGGGCAAGCCGACGGAAACCCGCATGTAACCTTCCATGTCGAAGGCCTGGCGAACCTGCACCTTCTGCTCGCGAAGGAGCTCGAGGAAGGTTTCGAGCTTGGGCCCCACGTGGAGTGTGACGAAGATCGTGTGGGTCCGGAGCGGCTCATAGCCCATCGCTTCGAGCTGCGAATAGAGATAGGCCTTCCCCTCGCGCGCGACTTCCACCGAGCGCGCCACATGCTCCTGGTCTTCGAGGGCTGCAATCGCCGCCGCAATCGAGAGCGTGTTCTTGTGAAGCATCCCGATGCCGAACCGCGCGAGACGCTTCAGGAGATCCGGATGGCCGATCCCGTAGCCGACCCGCACTCCGCCGAGCCCGTAGGCTTTCGAGAACGTCCTCGTGACCACCACGTTATCCATCCGCTGGGCGAGCGGGATGGTGGAGGGATAGCCGGGCTCATCGACGAAGTCGATATAGGCCTCGTCGATGCAAACGATGACGTCCTTGGGCACGGATTGAACGAACAGCTCGAGCTCACGCGCGTTCAAGAGCTGGCCCGTCGGATTGTTCGGGTTGCAGATGCTGACGAGCCGCGTGTCGGCGTCGATGGCCCTCGCCATCGCCTCGAGGTCGACGCCCCAGTCGTTTTTGAGAGCGACTTTCTTCACCTCGCGTCCGAGAGCCGCGGTCTTCTCGTGCGGATCCGGGTAGGACGGAAAGGCCGTGACGGTGTTGCCTTCGCGATCGAAGAAAGCGGCGAGCACGACGAGGTTCAGAATCTCCGACGAGCCGACGCCCGTGAGCACCGTCTCGACCGGGATGTCGTGATGTTTCGCGAGGGCCTCTTCGAGCTGGTTGTGAAAGGGATAGCGGTTCATACCGAACATGCGCCTGGCCACCGCCTCGATGGCGAGACGGGAGGAGCCGAGCGGGTTCTCGTTGATCGACAGCTGCACGAGAGCGGGATCGTCGAGCCCGACCCCGCGGATGTTGCGCAGCGTGGTCCCTTCCACGATCTGGGCTGCGGCATCCCAGGCGGGCGTGCCGACCATCGCGAGCCCTGCGCCCCCCACCGCGGCCGTTCGAAAGAAGCTACGACGGTCCATGGATCGACGCTGCAGCATGGGTACACCCTCCTGAATTGACGGACATCATAAACCGAAGCGCGCTAGCGCCGGGTCTGGCGCTTGGCCTCGCGGCGCTGGGGATGACGTATAGCCGTTCGCGACGGATCGTCCCTCGAAACGCTGTTGTCTCAGGAGCGTCGTCACCTGCGATCATGTCTGGTCGTGACGATCACAACCTCTCATTTTGCTAGACTGCTCTCCGACTCGACGTGGCCGACATGCTCTCCGTGGAGGATCGACATGCGCTTCAGGACGTTCGCTCTCGGGACGACGCTTCTCGTCTCTGGACTGGTTTACGGTCAGGGAACGCTCGAGGACTACGAGCGCGCCGAACACTTCTTGCCGGAGAATCTCGCGAAGCTCGTGTTCAACCTCGAGGTGACGCCGCACTGGATCGGGGACTCCGAACGGTTCTGGTTCGTAGACGAAGGGCCTCGAGGACATGAATTCGCGCTCGTGGATCCAGCCGAGAAAAAGCGCCGGCCGGCCTTCGATCACGTGAAGCTCGCAGAGTCGCTCGCGAAGGTTTCGGGCAACGAAGTGGACCCGAACCGTCTGCCTTTCAAGAGTGTCCGATTCGAGCGGGATTCACGGATCGTCTTTTCGTGGAAGGAGGATTGGTGGACGTTCGATCTGGAAAGCTCGGAGTGCACGAAGACGACGGAACCGACATCACCTGCGCCTCAAGAAGTGATGTCTCCCGACGAAAAGCGAGTGGCTTTCGTCCGTGATTACGACCTTTTCCTTCGGGACGTATCGAGTGGAACGGAGTTTCGGCTCACCAACGACGGAGAAAGAGATCACGCGTGGGCGGTCGAGCCCGATACTCGCCTGACCGCCGTGACCGAGATGGTGCAAGGACGCTTGCCCGGGGCAACTGTGATCTGGTCGCCCGATTCGAAGAAGATCGTCACCGTTCGCGTAGATCAACGTCAAGTGGAGGAGCTTCACCTGATCCAATCGGTGCCGAAGAAGCCCGGGCGCCGTCCTGCCGTGCATGCCTATCGGTTTCCCCTTCCGGGAGACTGGGATCTTCCGCTCGTCGAGTACGTGATCTTCGATCTCGAGAAGAACTGGAAGATCCGAGTCGATCGCCCGCCTCGGGGAGCCGAGTTCATGAGCGCTCTGGCCATGCAGTCGATTTGGTGGGATGAGAAGGGGCGCAATCTCTACCTCCTCGAGAACGAACGAGGGTTCAAAGTACTGCGACTCTGGAAAATCGACGCGCAAGATGGTTCGACCAGGAAACTGGTGGAGGAGGAGAGCGAGACCTACGTCGAGCCCCATCTTCTGGTGGGTGGACGTCCGAATGTCCGTGTCCTCGAGAGCAGCGGGGAAATCATCTGGTTCTCGCAGAGAGACGGCTGGGCTCACCTCTATCTCTACGATGGAGAGAGTGGGCATCTGAAGAACCGCGTGACGACCGGTCCATGGGTCGTTCGTGACATCGTCCACGTCGACGAAGGTTCGCGCCGAGTGTACTTCACGGCAGGTGGCGTCGATCCGAATCGCGATCCTTACTTCCGCCACTTGTATCGCGCCCATCTCGACGATGGAACCATGGACCTCCTCACACCCGAGGATGCCGATCACACGGTGAAGATGACGCCGTCCGGCTCTTTCTTCTTAGATACGTTCTCCACGCCCGACGAACCCCCCGTGACGCTCTTACGGGACACCGAAGGAGAGACTCTCCTCACGTTGGCGGAAGCGAATGTGGAGAAACTGCTCGAAGCCGGCTGGCGAACTCCCGAGCGCTTCACCGTGAAAGCGCGAGATGGAGAGACGGATCTCTATGGAGTCCTGTATCGACCTACGAAGTTCGATTCGTCGAAGAGTTATCCCGTGCTGGACAGCATCTATCCAGGACCCCAGATCTCACGAGCTCCGGTCTCTTTCGCGGCGGCCTACTCGGATCCCTTCGGCGAAGCCGCCAGCTTCGCCGAGCTCGGGTTCGTGGTGGTGACGTTGGATGGACTGGGAACGCCCTTGCGTTCGAAGGCTTTTCATGACGTTTCCTACCGGAACATCGGTGATGCGGGAGGTCTCGAAGATCACGTCCAGGGGTTGAAGCAGCTGGCCGGGCGCTACTCTTTCCTCGACATCGATCGGGTGGGCATCTACGGCCATTCGGGCGGGGGATATGCATCGGCACGGGCTATCCTGCAGTACCCCGAATTCTACAAGGTGGCGGTCTCCTCCGCCGGCAACCATGACCAAGCGAGCTACATCACGGCATGGGGTGAGCGGTATCACGGTCTCGTCAGTGAAGTGAACTACACGAATCAAGCGAACACGAGTCTGGCCGACCGCCTCGTAGGAAAACTCCTGCTCGTTCACGGCGAGCTCGACGACAATGTGCCTCCGAGCCTGACCATGCAGCTTGCCCACGCGTTAATGAAGG
>DASPGQ010000538.1 GCA_035620555.1 Vicinamibacteria bacterium | reverse complement strand
CGACCGGGAAAGCGGCGAGCTTCGAGAGATCCGCTGTATGTCCTCAGACAAAGCACGAACGGGAAGTTAACCGACTTCGTTTCAACAGCTTCTCGGTCTACCTGGTCAGAGGTACTGTCGAGAGCGGCGGGCGCCTTCTTCCCCGAGCCTCAGCTCCACATTGGCGTTGAGGTCCAGGCCCGAGGTCTCGCCCCGCAGAAGCTTCAGATAGCCCGCGGCCGCGATCATGGCGGCGTTGTCGGTCGAAAGCGAAAGGCTCGGAAACAAAACCGGCACCCCGAGCCGCTCGCTCGTTTTCTCGAACGTCGCTCGGAGCTCCCGGTTGGCGGCGACACCGCCGGATACGAGAACCGCCCGCGCCCGGTGTCGTTTCACCGCGTGCCTGGTCCGCTCGACGAGCGACTTCACCACGGTGCGCTGGAAGCTCGCCGCCAGATCGCACAGATCCTTCCGCGAGGCAGCATCTTCTCCCTCACCGAGGGGCTCGATCCCGTGCTCCTGGATCGCCCGGAGCACCGCCGTCTTGAGCCCGCTGAAGCTGAAATCCTCGCTACCGTCCGAGAACTTCGCCACGGTGAAGGGATGAGTCTTCGCATCGCCCAGAGCCGCGAGCTTGTCGAGGATCGGCCCTCCGGGATAGCCGAGGCCCAGCCGCTTCGCGACCTTGTCGTAGGCCTCGCCCGCGGCGTCGTCCCGGGTCTTCCCCAGAAGCCGATAGCGAGATTCCTCTTCCATCAGGAACAGGCTCGTGTGTCCGCCCGACACGACGAGTGAGACGGCCGGGTGCGGGATTTCCTCGGGGGATTCGATATAGACCGCCCGGATATGCCCTTCGAGATGATCGACCGCCACGATCGGAATCTTCCGCGCGTAGGCGATCGCCTTTCCGAAGGAAAGACCCACGAGAAGCGAGCCGATGAGCCCCGGTCCCTGCGTCACGGCGATGCCCTCGATGGCGTCGAGCCCGACCCCGGCTTTCTTCAGGGCTCCATCGACGATCGGACCGATCTTCGAGAGGTGCTGTCTCGAGGCGAGCTCGGGCACCACCCCCCCAAAGGGACTGTGGGTTGCGACCTGGGAAGCGACGAGGTTCGAGAGAATTCGCCGGCCGTCCTCGACCACCGCCGCCGAGGTCTCGTCACAAGAGGTCTCGATGCCGAGAACGAGCATCGTCCGCTCAGGCCGCGCGTGCGCTCGCGAGCTGTCTCAGGCTCTCCCCGTAAGGCGCCCGGGCGACGCCGTTCTCGCACACGATGGCGGTCACGAGCCGGTTCGGCGTGACATCGAATGCCGGGTTCCGAACTCCGACGCCTTCGGGTGCTATCCGCACGCCCTGAACGTGGGTCACCTCGTCCGGCGAGCGCTCCTCGATCGGGATGTCTTTCCCCGAGGAAATCGAGAGATCGAACGTCGAGGTCGGCGCCGCGACATAGAAAGGAATCCCATGCTCTTTCGCCAGGACGGCGACCGAATAGGTCCCGATCTTGTTCGCCACGTCTCCGTTCGCCACGATCCGATCGGAGCCCACGATGACGAGGTCGATCGCGCCCCGCGCCATGAAATGCCCCGCCATGTTGTCGGTGATGAGCGTGACCGGAATCTGATCCTTATTAAGCTCCCAAGCCGTCAGCCGCGCCCCCTGGAGAAACGGCCGCGTCTCGTCGGCGAGGACCTCGATCCGCTTCCCCGCTTCCACACAGGCCCGCATCACCCCGAGCGCGGTCCCATAGCCCGCCGTCGCTAAAGCCCCGGCGTTGCAATGGGTCAGAATCCGAGCTCCGTCGGGAACGAGCGCCGCCCCATGCCGCCCCATCCGCCGATTCATGTCGATGTCCTCGGCCTGAATCGAAAGCGCCTCCTTCTCGAGCCCGGACAGCGTCGCTTCCACTCCTGAAGGCAGAAGCTCCCCGAAACGCTTCTTCATCCGCTCGATCGCCCAGAACAAATTCACCGCCGTCGGCCGGGTGCCCGCCATGAGCTCCGAGACCGAGGCCAGAGCCTCCCGAAGTCCGTCCGGTGATTTCGCCCGAGCCTGCCGAAGCCCCAGGACGATCCCGAACGCCGCCGTCACCCCAATCGCCGGCGCCCCCCGGACCACCATGTCCTTGATGGCCGCAGCCACTGCCTCGGCATCCCGACAAGCGAGATATTCCTCTTTCGTCGGCAGGATCCTCTGATCGATGAGAACGACCGCATCCCCGTCCCATCGAATGGTCTCGAACACGTTGGGCCTCCTGTCGGGGGCAGTTTAACGCAGATTGATGGATACCTGTTGACGAGGGAGAAAGCGAAGT
>DASPGQ010000537.1 GCA_035620555.1 Vicinamibacteria bacterium | reverse complement strand
GGGCGAGGCGGGTCACGATACCTGGCCCGGGGAGACCTGGCGCACGGGGGGCGCACCAGTTTGGATCACCGGAAGCTTCGAGCCCGAGGAGAACACCACGTATTGGGGAACGGGCAATGCGGCCCCCTGGATGGGCGACGCTCGGCCGGGCGACAATCTTTACTCGAGCTCCGTCGTTGCCATCGAAGCGGATTCCGGAAAGCTCACCGGCCATCATCAATATCATTGGAACGACTCTTGGGATTGGGACGAGGTCTCGGCGCCCCTCATCATCGACGTCGAAAGAGAAGGCCGAATCGTCCCGAGCCTCGTCCATCCGGCGCGCAACGGCTACCTCTGGCTCCTGGAACATCGTGCCGGCGCGATTTCCTTCGTCGATGCCTGGCCGTTCGTGTTTCAGGACGTGTTCGCCTCGCTCGATCCCGAGTCCGGCCGACCCGAGTATCACCCCGACAAGAAACCGGGTATCGATCGATCGGCGACGTTTTGCCCATCTCACTGGGGCGGGAAGAACTGGCCTCCCGCGGCGTACAATCCCGTCACCGAGCTCCTCTACGTCCCCGCCAACGAGAATCTTTGCGTCACGATGGAAGGCGAGAAAGTGACTTACTCCCCCGGCGAGCGCTTCATGGGCGTGCGCGTCCAGCGGAACCGTGGGCTGTCGCTTCGAGAGGGAGCGACTCATGTGGGCGAGCTCCAGGCATGGAGCCTCAGCCGGGGACAAAGGGTTTGGACCAAAACGTTCGACTCGGTCAACTGGGGCGGCGTTCTGACGACCGGCGGCGGGCTGGTCTTTGCCGGCGGGACGAGTGACCGTTTTTTCCGAGCGTTCGATGCGGAGACGGGAGAGCTCTTGTGGCAGCAACGAACGAGCTCGGGCATCACTGGCATTCCCTCTTCGTTCGCCGTCGACGGGGTTCAATACATCGCGGTCCAGTCCGGGTGGGGCATCGACGCCCACAAGATGCAATCGGGATTGGATGCGCTGCGCGGTAAGCCCAGTGACGTTCCGCAAGGAGGAGTACTCTGGGTGTTTTCTCTTCGTGAGTAGCGAAACGGACCCCATCCGCTACGACTGCCGGAAGAAGTAGAGAATCAACATATAGACCCAATAAATCACGATCGAAACGGCGAGTGCCCTTCCCAGCTCGCGTAGTTTGTCCTTCCATCTCTTCTTGCGCTCCGGGGGCGTCAGTCCGTAAACGATGGCGATAACCAGGGCGAGAATGACGAGAGTGCGAGCGCGAAACACTCTGTCAGCTCCGAGCCGCGTGCGGCGCGATTCGGATATAGCGCAGAGCATCGAGACGAACCCGGGCCGCCGCGATCACCTTCTCGAGCAGCGCCGCCTCCTGCTCCACCCGGGCAATCTCCTCGGGCCGAACGTGGTCGTTGATCTCCTGAAGCGCTCGGAGCCTTCGAAGCTCCTGCCCCATCGACTCGCGCATCTCGGAGAGGCCCGAGGCGACGAGAGCGGGAGCTCGCTTCTCCGCGATGCGAGTTGCCCGCTCGACGAGCCCGGGGAGCTCGCGCTCCCCAAAGCTCCCCGGAGCGTCACGAAGCCGCCCGGTGAGGTCCTCACCCGAATAGAGGTCGGTTGCCTCACGTCCGAGATCGTCGACGACGATTCGCATCGGTGTGGGCGGCAGGAATCGATCGACGTAGAGCTCCGGAGGAGCCACGACCTCCAGAACGAAAACGGCCTCCAGCATGAGCCCTGACTCGCGCCCGTCGGCGAGCAGCGCGCGTGCGCAGTTGCCATGCTCGCCGCCGAGAAGCAGCTCCAGAACCCCGGTGGTCATCGGGTGATCCCATGTCAGGAAATCGAGCTCTCCCTGGTGAGTCGCCCGGTCGCGATCGCAGGTCATTCCCACTTCATCGGCGCGGAGCCCGGGGAGCGCATCCACGACGAGCCCGCTTCCTTGGCGTAACCGGAACGTTCGCCGGCCAATCTCTTCGAGCTCAACGCCGAGGTAGTCGAGAGCGTCTTCGATCCAGAAATCGAGCTCACGGTCTTCGTCCCACATTCCAATCTCTTTCATGAGGGCAGCGGCTCGAGCGGGCCGGAACGAGCCGAGCTCGAGCAGTCGGTCGCGTCCCGCTTCGAGCTCACGAAGCAATCGCTCGCGAAACCGACGCGCGTCCTCGAGAAACGCCTCGAAGGCCGCGCCATTGGCTCGACCCGATCCCGGCCCCGGCCCGGGCGCGAAGTCGTGAAGCCGCTCGACCAGCGGATCGAAGAAGGAGCCGCTCGGCGGGCTCTTCTCGAACGCTTCCAGTCCTTCATGAAACCAGCGGAAGATCAGCTCCTCGGCGCTTCCCTCCACGATGGGGACGTGGATCTCGACGGTTTCGGTCTGACCAATCCGGTAGAGCCTTCCGATGCGTTGCTCGAGAAGCTCCGGACTCGATGGCAAATCGAAGAGCACGAGGTGGTGGGCGAACTGGAAGTTGCGTCCTTCGCTTCCAATCTCCGAGCACAGGAGCACCTGCGCGCCGTCGGCCTCGGCGAACCAGGCCGCCTGGCGATCTCGTTCGCGCAGGGACAGGCCCTCGTGAAATACCCCTGCAGTGATGCTTCTCGTCTGCCGGAGCTCCTCGCTGACCGCGACCGCCGTCTCCCTCGAGCGACAAATCATCAGCACTTTCTCTGGCGCGATGTCGCGAAGAAACGCCGCCAACCAGGAAACGCGCGGGTCTCGCTCGAGATCGGACCACGACTGGAGACGAACGGGATGGACGCGTCTCGCAGGAAAACGGTCGAGCACCTTTCTCGTGTTCCGGAACACCACTCTGCCGGGCCCGTGCCGATCGACGAGCTCCGCGAGAGACGTCACGCCGCCGAGACGCCGCGTTTCCGACGGGCTGAGGGATTGCCCGTCCAAGAGCCGCCCCGCCAGCTTCGCAACATCGTGAAATTTCTCGGCGTCTCGACGATATCGCTCGAGACTCGAGTATCGGTCGGGATCGAGAAGCTTCAGCCGGGCGAAATGGCTTTCCTCTCCGAGCTGCTCCGGGGTCGCGGTCAGGAGAAGAACGCCGCGCGCCTGGGAAGCGATTCGCGCCACGAGCCGATAATCGGCTCCGGGGGCCTCCTCCGACCATCTGAGGTGATGGGCCTCGTCCACGACCAGCATGTCCCATCCCGCCGACGCGGCGTGCTCGCTGCGCTCGGGCACCGCGGCGAGGAGCTCGAGGCTCGAAATGGCGGTCTCGATGCCCAGAAAAGGATTCTCCCCGACGGATGTAACGGCCTCCTGATAATAGCTCTCGTCGACGAGCGTGAAGGAAAGATGAAAGCGACGGTACATCTCGACGAACCACTGATGCACGAGTGATTCCGGCACGAGGATCAGGACGCGGTTCATCTGCCCGCTCCGCAGAAGACGGTGCAGCACCAGCCCGACCTCGATCGTCTTCCCCAGGCCGACCTCATCGGCAAGGAGCGCACGGGGAAAGGGTCGGGAGGCGACCTCGTGGCTGATATAGAGTTGATGAGGAATGAGCTCGATGCGACCTCCCAGAAAACCACGTGCGGGCGATTTGAGATATCGGTGCCGGAGCTCGTGCGAGCGAAGTCGCAGATCGAAGATCCGACTCCGATCGCAGATCCCGGCCAGGAACCGGTCAACCGGAGTGCTGAAACTGAGGCGATCCGAAAGAGCCGTTTCGGCGAAGCCGAACTCCGGACCTCGATAGAATAGGAGGCCTCCTCTTTCTTCGACCGCCTCGATGCGAAAGCGGTTTCCAACGTGGTCGAAAACCTCGTCCCCGACGCGATAGACCACCCGCTTGATTGGGGCGGAGGCCGATGCGTAACGGCGAACGGTGGCGCTCGCGGGGAAACGAAGAACGATGTGGCGGCCCTCGACACCTTCGACGAGCCCCAAACCCAACTCCGGTTCCGCCTCGCTAACGAAGCGCTGACCGACGACGTACGTCGTCATGTCGCTTATCTTACCGTGTGGGGGGAAGGGTTTAGGCCGGTACGGGCCGCGCGAGGATGACGAGATCGCCGCTCCCTCTACGGCCGATACGAAATGGTCCTCTTCCGACGGGAGCAAATCCCCAGGCTTTGAAGAAATCGATCGCGTTGGCGTTACCTGCCCAGGCGGTGACGAAGAGACTCTCGTTGCCGAGGTGTTTCGCGAGTTGCACCGCGCTCCGGATGAGGGCCGAGCCGACGCCGATTCGCATCCAATCGGGCGCCACGTACACGCCCCGAAGCTCGAGAGGTCGACTCCCACGGACCTGAAGCGGTATCGTTCCCGACTGGAGCTGGGCAAAGCCCGTGATGGTGCGATCCCAGATGGCCACCAGCCAGTGCGAGTCCGCTTCGGCGACCACGCGCTTCAGTTCTTCCTCGTCGAAGCGTGTCGTGATGTCGCGGGCCATGTCCCAGGGGTCGAGCAGACTCGCGTGAGCGTGCCGGAACGCGCGAGCGCCAATTCCAGCCATCGCCGCGGCGTCCTCCGACGTGGCTTCCCGTACCAGAAGACCGGTGGCCTCGTCTCGAAACAGGTAGCGCAGCGTCGTGTCGGAGAGCGTGTCGTCGCCCTCCCCACCCGAAACTTGCACCTCTTCCATCGCCTGTCGGACCCATTCTTTCCACATCACACTCGATTCTACGCACGATAGAGGCGGATCCCGCCACGTTCGACGCAGATTTCGGTTATCCTCTCCTATGGCATGCTTCGTGGCACTGTGGGTCTCGCGCTTGCGGCGACGCTCGCGGGGTGCAAGGCCGAGATCGTTCCCGATCCGTACCTGCCGACGAGCGCCCACGATGGTTACCGCCACGCTCTGTCGAAAGCCGAGCTGCTGGATACCGCGCTCGGGCGTGACTGGACGGAGGCATCGGAAAGCGCCCTCCGATCGCCAATAGGTATCCGACCTCCCTTTCGCGAGTCGTTCTATATCGACCGCTCGGATGCATTCGCCACCGGCTTCCGCTTTTCGGTGAAGCGAGGCCAGCGGATCGAGGTCAAGCTCGAGCTGGCGCCCCCATCGGACTGGCGGTTGTTCTTGGACCTATTTCGAGTCGGGAACGAGCCAGGTGAGGCACCGGTGCACGTCGCCAGCGGGGGCGAAGGAGATCTCCGGCTCGCTTTCGAGCCCAGGCGGGACGGAGACTACGTGGTTCGCATCCAATCCGAACTGCTGCGCGGTGGTAGCTGCACCGTCGAGATCAGGAACGTCGCATCGCTCGAGTTCCCCGTCTCCGGTCACGACACGAGCTCCATTGGAAGCCGGTTCGGTGCACCGCGCGAAGGCGGGCGGCGTTCGCACCACGGCGTGGATATTTTCGCGCCACGCCATACCGAAGTCCGTGCCACCTCGAGAGCGCGGGTACGGCGAGTCGCCGACTGGAGGCTCGGCGGTCGCGTGATCTGGCTCGAAGATCCAGAACGAGATTTGCGGATTTACTTCGCCCACCTCGAAACGCAGGAAGCGATCGAAGGGACCTGGGTCGTGCCCGGGCAGCGGATTGGAACGGTGGGAAACAGCGGAAACGCACGTTCCACACCTCCCCACCTCCATTTCGGGGTTTACGCGCAGCGTGAG
>DASPGQ010000536.1 GCA_035620555.1 Vicinamibacteria bacterium | reverse complement strand
CCGGCCGGTCGATTCGCCCGATTTTTTGCCGCTCTTCGATCTGATGGCGGGCTACGATCTTCCCATCTTGCTGCACCCCGCCCGCGGCGCCAGCTTTGCCGACTACCCCGTCGAGGACAGCTCGAAGTACGAGATCTGGTGGGCCTTTGGCTGGCCCTACGAGACGAGCGTCGCCATGGCCCGGATCGTGTTCGCCGGACTTTTCGACCGGCATCCCAACCTCAAGGTCATCACCCACCATTTGGGCGCCATGGTTCCCTACTTCGAGGGGCGCGTGGGCCCGGGTTGGGACCAGATCGGGAGCCGCACGTCGGGCGAGGACCTGACCCGGGTGGTCCAGAGACTGAAGAAGCGACCTCTCGACTATTTCCACATGTTCTACGGCGATACGGCAGTTTTCGGGTCGCGTGCGGCCACCGAGTGCGGGCTCTCGTTCTTCGGCGCCGATCGCGTCCTGTTCGCTTCCGATGCCCCCTTCGACCCGGAAAAGGGCCCGATGTACATTCGAGAGACGATTCGCGTTCTCGACTCTCTCGCCATCTCCACCGAGGACCGCGAGAGAATCTACTTCCGAAACGCCGAAAAGCTCCTCAGGGTCGGTGAACGTCAGTCGTAGGGAAGAACGCGTACCAGCCGAACCAGAAAGCGTTGTGCCCCGGCAGGCGCGGGAGCGTTTTTCCGCTCGTGGAAACGAGCGCCTCTTCTTCGACGCGCCAGCGTTCGCCCGTCCCCTTCTCGACGAGAACGCCTGCGTCCTCCCCGAAAACAAACTGTCTTTCACCCGCCTCGTAGGCGCGAACGGCACCAGAATCCGGGTTCGTCACGAGAACGAGACTCGTGCCGCCGAGCTTGTCGTGAACCACGCGTTGGGATTTCAAGATCTCGATGGGATAGGCTTTCGGCCTTCCGTTGACGATCAACCCGAAGATCCATTCTTTGACTCGAAGCGAGTCGTCCCTCAGCCAGACGGGAAACATCGTATCGTCGGAGGCGAAGTATTCTTCGTAAGGGCTGCGACTGTAGTCCCGATCGAAGCCGGTCCCGTCGATATCGAGAACGAGGGATGTCGGATGACGCTTTCGCCACTCACCCCAGGTCGAAACGACTAGAGGGCGCCTCTCGAGTCGAATCCCGGACTCGGCCAGCCGGCCGACGACTGGCTCACCCGTGAGGTTGTTCCACAGGCTATTCGTCGGTCGGTCGTACATGAGCTTGTTCGACCGATACAGAAGACCGGACGATCCGAAGGTGAATGGGTCTTTGCCCTCGCGAGAGGGATGCTCGCCGTCGAATAGAATCCCCGAGCCGCATAGCGTGCAATAGGAGAGAGTCACGTGGCGTCCTCCGACCACGTCGTTTGCCATCTCGTGGGCGTCGAGGATTCGGTGCGGGTAGGCCTTGGCCTCGCCCGCGTGAAACACGCCGAAGACCCGCTCGTCGTCGTTCAAATAGGTCGCTTCATGGGCCGGCACGAAGCCGGGACGGTCGAGAGCGGGAATGCCGTCTTTCTTGACGCCGCCCCACTCGATCTCTTCCGGACGTATTCGGAACACGAACCGCGGGTGGAAGTAGCCGCGAAAGGCCCGGTCGTAACGTTCGAAGACGAACCGTTTGAACAGAACGTAACCTTCTTGGGGCTCGATCTCGTCGTGCCGGCCAACCCATTCCGCCCAACTTCGACGGGGATTCGACCCGCTCGAGTCTCCCGCGAGAAGTGCCATGAGCGCCGCGATCTCGTTGGCCGTCGACGGCAGCCCCGCCGCGTAGTGATAGTAGAGGACGTCGTTGAGTCCCGCCATGACCGAGAGATCGCGAGCTTCCCGCAGGCGATCGATCGCGGCCTGACGAATGGCCGGCTCGTCGGAGAAGAGCTCGCGGACGTCGGACCACGATACGGTGCTGGCGACAATCGCGGCCACGATCAGCATTTCCGCGAAATGGTAGCACGTGGGTTCCGCCAGACGAGCCGAGCTGGCGATGGGCGTCCGCCTCCGCACGAAGTGCTTCGGCGGGACCTCGCCGTAGCCTTGGGGAAGGCAGGCGCGAGAGCCAATCACCCGTAATTGACGTCCGCTCATGGACCGACGAGGATAGGGGCTCAAAGGAGGCCTCGATGATACGTCTGTCGCTTCTCGGACTGTTCTTGACGTCCGTGGCATGCCAGCCGTCGACCCCGGCGCCCGCCGAGCGTTTCTCCCAGGATCGACTGATGGAGCATATCCGGACGCTTTCGTCGGACGAGTTCGGGGGCCGCAGTCCAGGCTCGGCGGGGGAGGAGAAGACGGTCGCCTATCTTACCGATGCGTTTCGAAGCCTCGGACTCGCAGCGGGAAACCCGGACGGTACCTACGTGCAGAAGGTGCCTCTGGTTGGCATCACGAACACGAGCCAGGTCTCGCTCGTTCAAAACGGTGAGGAAGAGGAGCTCGCGGGCGGGGAATCCTACGTTGCCTGGACCAAGCGGGTCGTCGAGGAGGTTGCGGTCGAAGCCGAGCTCGTCTACGTCGGCTACGGAGTCGTCGCGCCGGAATACGACTGGGACGATTACAAGGCCATCGACGTGAAAGGCAAGATCCTCGTCATGCTCGTGAACGACCCGCCCGTCGAGGGCTTGTTCGGAGACGAAGCCATGACGTATTACGGAAGGTGGACATACAAGTACGAGGTCGCGGCTGAAAAAGGTGCCGCAGGAGCTTTCATCGTCCACGAGACCGGCCCGGCGGGCTATCCCTGGGAGGTCGTTCGCGGAAGTTGGTTGGGCGAGCAGTTCGATCTGGAGACCGAGGATCGCAACGCCGGGCGCGTCGCGGTCGAGGGATGGTTCTCTCGAAGCATGGCTCAATCGCTCTTCGAGCGCGCAGGCCTCGATCTCACGGAACAGAAGCAAGCCGCCGCGGATCGCGCCTTTCAGCCTTTGCCCCTCGGCGTTAGCTTGCACGCCTCGATCAAGAACCAGCTTCGGAACGTCGATTCCAAGAACGTGGTGGCACGACTCGTTGGGGCCGAGGTTCCCGAAGAGACGATTCTCTACGTGGCTCACTGGGATCACCTGGGAACTCAGGAGGTCGATAACGAAGACAACATCTTCAACGGCGCCTATGATAATGCGACGGGAACGGCCGGCCTTATCGAGCTCGCGCGTGCTTTCGCGGCGCTCGAGCCGACGCCCCGACGGTCGGTCGTCTTCCTTGCCGTGACCGCCGAGGAGCAAGGGCTCCTGGGCTCGCGTTTCTACGCCCGACATCCGCTCTACTCACCGTCCGACACGGTGGCCGCCATCAATATGGACGGACTCAACATATGGGGCAGGACGACGGATGTGACGGTTGTCGGAATGGGCCAGTCGTCCCTCGACGAGCTCGCCCACGAGCTCGCTGCGGCTCAGGGTCGGGTGCTCGAGCCCGATGCCGAGCCGGAGAAGGGCTATTACTATCGCTCCGATCACTTCGAGCTCGCGAAAATCGGGATCCCCGCTTTTTATCCCGACGTGGGCGTCCACTTCGAGGGGAAGCCCGAAGGCTGGGGCAAGCAGCGCCGCGAGAACTACGTCGCGGAGGATTACCACAAGCCGTCCGACGAAGTGAAAGATTGGTACGACCTTTCGGGCATGGTGCAGGACCTCGAGCTCTTTTTCGCCATGGGAGAACGGCTCGCGACGAGCGACAGGTGGCCCGAGTGGAGCGAGACGAGCGAGTTCCGGGCCGCGCGGGAGGCATCTCGACCCTGAGCTGGTCGATCCCCGACCGCGACTTGCGGTTATTGTTTGATTTTGTCAATAATATAGGCCATGCCGCGGGATTCGCTGGGTGAGCTCGAACAGCTGCTGATGCTGGCCGTTGCCAGGCTCGGGGCCGATGCCTACGGAGCCGAGATTCAGAGAGAGCTCGAGGAGCTGGCGTCGAGACCGCTGACGATCAGTACCATTTACGTCACGCTGGTTCGGTTGGAGAAGAAGGGATACGTACGATCGGCGCGCGGCGAGCCCACGCCGATCCGGGGCGGCAAAGCCAAGCGGTGCTTCCGACTGACGCCGAGAGGTGTGCGGGTCCTCGAGGAATCGCGAATCGTGCTCGAGCGCATGTGGAGCGGGGTCGACGTTTCCGCGCATCCGGAGAGGCATTGAGCGATGCCGCCGATGCTCGCGCGCCGGCTCATTGAGCACCTCACACCCCGCAGGTTGAGAGAGGACCTCCTCTCCGCCCTGGATGACGGCTTCGAGAGGCGCGCGCGCACCCTGGGGGCAGACGCGGCCCGCGCCTGGTATTGGCGACAACTGCTGTCGCTCGATTGGGTTCGCCTGCGTCGCGAGTGCCCCCGAGATGAGCACCTGAAGGAGGCCTGGATGCACTCGTTCTGGCAGGACGCGCGTTTTGCCTTTCGATCGTTTGCGCGGAGCCCCAGTTTCGCCATCGTCGTCGTGGTGACGCTTTCGCTCGGCATCGGCGCCAATGTCGCTCTCATGAGCGTCGCGCGGGCCGTGCTGCTGAAGCCGCTGCCCTACGAGAACGAGGAGGGGGTCGTCAGCATCTGGAGCCAGTGGACCGGGTTTCCCAAGACATGGGTCTCGATTCCCGAGTACCGGATGTATCGGGAGACCATCCGGAGTCTGGACGAAGTGGGTTTGTACTTCTCGACGAGCGCGAATCTCGAGGACCGTGACGACCCCGAGCGCATTGGTCTCGCTGCGGTGACTCCAAATATCTTCGACGTACTCGGCGTTTCTCCGTCGGCAGGCCGCGTCTTCTCTGCCGAGGAAGCCAAGCTGGAAGTGAGCGACGTCATCCTCCTGTCACATCGCATCTGGGAACGTCGCTATGGAGGAGACGTTTCCCTCCTCGGCTCTCGTGTCGAGATGGATGGAGTGCCCCGTACCGTCATCGGTGTCCTACCCGAGCGATTTCAGCTGCCCACCGACTTCAACGCCGAGGCGCCGACCGACGTCTACGTTCCGCTCGACGTGCCGGCGGGATTCGAGTCCTTGCCGAGGCTCGGAGGAAGCCATTCGTACTACGCGGTGGGTCGTCTCGCGAACGGCGCCTCAGTCGAAGAGGCCAGGGCGGAGTTTCTGGCTGCGAACGAACGTGACACCGCAGATGGGATCTATACCCCGGACTGGCGTTTTCGCACCCTGGTGATTCCCGTGTCCGAGGACGTCGTGGGTGACGTGCGACCCGCGCTCCTGGTCCTTCTCGGTGCCGTGGGGTTCGTGCTCCTCATCGCCTGCACGAACGTCGCCAGCGTCGTCCTCTCCCGGAGCCACGAGCGCTCGCGAGAGGTCGCGCTTCGAAGCTCGCTCGGGGCCAGCTTCGGCCGGGTGTTTCGGCAGTTGATCACCGAGAGCGTTCTGCTGGCGGGGATGGGGGGACTCACCGGCCTGGTCTTGGCGTATTGGGCGATCGATGGGCTGGTCGGACTGGAGCCAGGGAGTATTCCCCGGCTCACCGAAGCCCGCGTCGACGGAGGCGTTCTGCTGTTCGCTCTCGGTGCGACGCTTGCCACCGCGCTCTTGTTCGGCGTGATGCCGGCAATCGCCACCGCTCGTTCCAGCCTGCGATCGGCGGTTGGTGACCCGGTTCGCGCCGTCGGCTCGGGCGTCTTCGGGCAGCGCCTGAGAGGTGCCCTCGTCGCCTTGCAGATGGCCCTGGCCGTCGTTCTGGTCGCCGGGGCGGGGCTCATGATCCGAACGTTCGCTACACTCGTCCGCGTCGATCCCGGTTTCCGGACGGAGAACGTCCTGACCTTCCGTTTGTCGGCCCCGATGGGCAGCTATCCGGACTCGCCCTCTATCCTGTCGCTCTTCGAGCGTGTGCGCGAAGGCCTTCGAGCGCTGCCGGGTGTCGAGGAAGTGGGCGCGGTGAGAGTGTTGCCCCTCGCGACCTCCATCGGTGACTGGGGAACCCGTATCGAGGGCTACGAGCCACGACCTGGAGAGAATCCTTCGGCCGACTGGCAGGTGGCGTCGCCGGGCTATCTCGAGGCGATGGGTATTCCGTTGATCGAAGGACGCGTTTTCACGGATGAAGATCGACCCGACACCGAGCCGGTAATCCTCGTGAACGAATCCATGGCGACGAAGTACTGGCCCGGGCAGAGCGCGATTGGCAAGCGCATCATGATCGGCGGGGCGGAGGACCCTCCCTGGTCCCGAATCGTAGGGGTGGTCGGTAACGTGCGCCACAACGGGATCACGGCGGAGATCAAATCGAAGTGGTATCGGCCGCTGAGCCAGTTTCACCAATCGTCCGGATTCACCCCCAGCGCAGTGACCTTCGTCATGCGCACGAATGGGTCGGCCGAGTTGCTGGCGCGGTCCGCTCGCGAGGTCGTGCGCGAAGTCGATCCGAAGCTCCCTGTCTCCGACGTGAGGACTCTTCAGGACGTGTTTTCCCGGTCCATGGGGTCGTCGAGGTTCACCATGGCTCTTCTCGTCCTGTTGTCGGGGCTGGCTCTGGCGCTCGCGGTCGTCGGGGTCTACGGCGTGGCCTCCTACTTGGTTGGACAGAGGAGCCGGGAGATCGGCCTTCGGATGGCGCTGGGTGCCTCCCCGTCGAAGATGCTCGGGTTAGTGATCCGACAAGGTCTCTTTCTAGCCGCTTTGGGGACTTCCGTCGGCGTGGTCGCGGCTTATTCACTGACGCAGTCGATGGATTCGTTACTGTACGGCGTGGAACCCCGAGACCCGATAACATTCGCTCTCGTACCGCTCGTTCTCCTCGCGGCAGCACTGGCAGGCTCGGTGGTTCCGGCGGTGCGTGCCTCCCGAGTCGATCCGGTTCGGGCCCTTCGCGCTGAAGCGTTGTAGAAGGTTGCGTCATCGAGCCGGTCTTGTCTAGAATCACGGGCTCTTGGAATCGAACATCGCGGAAATCATCGAGCGAGACGGTTTTGCCGCCATTCCCGACGGGATTTCTCCCGACACGGTGTCCGAATTACGCTCGGCCGTTTCCTCGGTCGAGGAAGGTCCCGGGGTCGTCAGGCGTGGCGAGATCTATGCGTTCCGGAATCTGTTCCAGAACGCTCCTCGGGCGAAGACCGTACTCCGTGCGCCTGCGCTAGGGGATCTCGTCGAAGCCGTTCTGGGCGTCGACGCCTTCTGCGTGCGCGGGCTCTTCCTCGACAAGAGCCCCCGCGCGAACTGGGCGGTTCGCTGGCATCAGGACGCGACCATCACGGTAAAGGAGCGCGGAGACGCCGTGGGTTTCGGCCCGTGGTCGATGAAGGCCGGTGTACAGCACGTGATGGCGCCGCCGGGTGTCCTCTCCGCGATGCTGTCGGTGCGGATACACCTCGACGACTGCGGTGAAGAAGACGGAGCGATGAAGGTGATACCGACGTCGCATCAATATGGGCGCCTTCCCGAAGACAGTATCGGTCAGTTCACCCGCGTCGAAGCCACCGTTTGCGAGGCAACGAAGGGTAGCCTCTTTGTGATGAGGCCCCTCTTGCTCCATTGTTCTCATCCTGCCCGCCGCCCCGGTCCCCGCCGGGTAATCCAGCTCGACTTTTCCGCCCGTAAGCTCCCGCTGCCACTGGAGTGGAACGAGAGCTATTCCCTTTCGTAAACGACCTCCCCACCGACCAGCGTATAGAGCACCTTCGCGTCGAGGAGGCGTGCGGGCGCGGTCCGCCCGACCTCGACGAGATTCGTATCGAAGACGGCGATATCGGCGAGCATTCCTGGTGCGAGCGTTCCCTTGACGGCTTCCTCGAAGCACGCCCAGGCCGGTGTCTTGGTATAGGCTTCGATGGCCTCCTCGATGGTCAAACGCTGGTCGGCGTACCACCCCTCTTTCGGCTCGCCGGTGAGCGTCTGACGACTCACCGCGGCGAAGAGCCCGTAGACCGGGCTCAGATAGTAGCGCGCCGCGTTCGTTCCCGGGGAGTCGCTTCCGAAAATGATCCTTGCCCCAGAATCCTCGAGTTTTCGGAATGCATAGGCGCCGATCGATCGCTCCTTGCCGATGCGTTCCTCCATCCACCGCATGTCGTCGGAGACATGGTAGGGGTTGACTTCGGCGACGAGGTTCAGCTCACCGAACCGCTCGAAGTCGTCGGGGTGCACGACCTGGGCGTGAATGACGCGCCAGCGGTGATCGGAATCCACCATCTTCGCCCTGGTGAGAACTCTCTCGAAGATGTCGAGGATGATGCGGTTTCCCAGATCGCCGATGGCATGGATGTGGGGAGGGACCCCGGTGGGTAGCCATTGCTCGATGAGCTTCTCCATGTTTCCCGGGGGGTAGTCCGAATAGTGATCGGACGAGCCGAGCTCGAAAGCCGCCCCGTCCACACTCTCGGGAAGCATCGGTGGACGAAGGTATCCCCGGTTTCCCGGATCGTGATCGTAGTCGGTGAAGAACATGGCGCCGCTCGAGCCCATGATTCCGTCGACCCAGCCCTTGTACCCAACCAGCTTCAACCAATCGTCTCCGAAGCCTCGAGAAAGGCCGAGGGCGGCAACGTGCTCCGCTTGAAAGATGTTCGGCCGGATCATGATTCGCACCGTCAGCTCGCCATTGTCTTTCAGATGCTGGTAGGCCATGAGCTGCTCCGCCGAGGTCAGATCCTGAATCGTCGTGACGCCGCCTTCCCGTGCCTCCTTCAGCACGGCACGCACCTGGATGAGGCGCTGCGCGAACGAGATCGGCGGAATCACTTTCTGAACGAGATCGAACGCTGTCCCGGTGAGGATTCCCGTCAGTCGGCCGCTCCCATCTTTCACGATCTGACCGTCGGGCGGATCGGGAGTCGATTCGTCGATGCCCGCGAGATCCAGCGCGAGGCTGTTCGCGAGGTGTATGCTTCGATCGAAGCGGCTGACCAGAACCGGATGTTTCGTCGTGGCGGAATCGATGAGGTTGCGGTCGGGTGTGAAAGGGCCACCCGAGACTTCTCCCGAGGCCGCTTCTCCGCTGGAGCCGACTCCCCATTGCTCGTAAGCACCCCACATGCCGCGTGTGATCCAGCTCCCCGGGGGAAGCCGCGATGCCGTGGCCTCGATTCGCTCGCGAAATGCCGTGGGCTCGTGCACGTCCAGGAGGTTCACGCCGGTAAGGAGCGCCCCGGTTCCGTCGACGTGCACGTGGGCATCGTTGAAGCCGGGGGAGGCGAAGGCTCCGTTCAGATCGATCTCACGCGTGTTTGCACCGAGGTAACGACGTGCCTCGTCATCGGTGCCGACGGCAAGAATACGCTCTCCCTTGATGGCGACGGCGGTGGCCCATGGTTTGGCCTCGTCCAGTGTGTACAGGTTTCCGTCGAAGAGAATGAGGTCGGCCGTGTCCTCGGCCCGCGCCCATGCCGCGGCTCCGAGGAAGACAACGAGCGCGTAACTCCGCATAGCCCAAGCCTCCTGGAGCCGTAAGCGTATTGCGATGGGCGCGAGCGAAGCAAGTAAGTTTGTCTCTGGAAGGGACCAGACCGGGGTTGAGGCGATGCCCGACCGTAGAAAATCACACCGAAAGCACGGACACGCCGAGCTTCTGCGACAAGAGCTGGAACTCCGCTCGATTCGCGGTAACGACGGTAGCGCCGTGTCGGCGAGCCGTTAAAGCAATTAGAGCGTCGTTCTGGAAATCCCTTCGCTTGCTTCTATGCCAGCCCCGGGCGTCTCTCAGCTCCCGGATAAGCAGTCCCGCTTCCCACCAATCCGGCGCCTGCGGAGTCCAGACGACGGTTGCTCGTTTCAAGAGATTCTCAACCACACTCTGGGCCGTCGGAGTCCGCGCACCGCGGCGGAGCTCCGAGAGCACCACCGCGGAATGACGAACGATGAACGCCTGGCGAACCTGGGCAAGCGCCTCGTCGTAGAGCCCCCGTTCCCAATGACCGATATAGATATTGGTATCGAGGATCGCCCAGGCCACGCTATGGAGCCTCTATGGTTCCCGGCTCGAGGATGCTCCGTGTTTCCCTCATGAAATTCCAGAATTCCTCCATCTCCGCGACCCTTTCGATTGCCAGTCGCACCACTTCCGCGTCGCTTGCCAACCCCAGCGCTTTCTTTGCTCGTCGCAGCGTACGTTCGTCGACAAAGAAAGCTCTTCGTTTCAACGTCGCCTTTCGGGCCATAGGCATACATTGAATGGTTATTAGGTCCATGTCAATTAGACTTTGGCTGCGCAGTCCAGATGGGCGGAGCCCGGGCGGGATTTGGCACCGAGCCGCGTAGAACCGGGAGAGGAACGACGGTGGGTACACACACCGGCTCGCGATGGGTCGAAGTCGACGAGATCCTGAGCGCAGCACTCGACTTGCCCCCCGGCGAGCGAACCCGCTGGCTCGAAGAGGTCTGCGCGACGAGCCCCGAGCTTCGCTCCGAAGTCGCGCGTTTGCTTGTACTTGCGGAGCAGGAGGACGAGCGCCTTCCCCTCGGTCCGAAGCAGCGCATTTTCGACGTCGTTCATGAGTTTCTAGGCGAATCGGAGATTCGGCGATGGCAGGAGGCATTAGGGGTGCGGAGCGATAGTTCCCCTAATCGCGATCCGCCCGGGAAGTAGCACCGGTGCTGCAAAGCGCGCCTTGGATGTGGATCGTTGGGCGACGCGAACGTAACATGCTCCGGTGCAAGAGCTGCAAATACCACACCTCATCGAGTGGCGGCGGCCGTCGGCTTTTGTCGGGCTAAATCGTCGCGTTCTAGCGGCCGAGCCGTGATGGCACGAGCCCGACGTCTGTGGATCGCGGTGGGAATCGTATTCCTCTCCGCCTTGGCCTCATATCTGACCGAGCCGGGCTCGATCCGTCTGACGTCTGATTCCTTTGGATGGCGAACGTCGGTCCGGGGCGGGGCGCCTAGGAGCGCGTCGTCTCTGCGCTCGGTCGTCCGCCTTCCCGGAGTCAACCGACTCCGACCCGGCCGACTGCTCCTGCAGTGGAGCAGCGGGAACGTGAGCTCATCGGTCTCGATCGATGGGGGGCCGAGCTACATGGTCCGTTCATCCAGGGAAGGCGCCATCGCGCTGGCGCTTCCACCGGCGCCTTCGCCTGGCGTTCGACTCGACCTCGTGAGCTTCGCGCGACAGCCGGGGGCGCGCCCGGCACGTCTCGTTTCCATATCGGTCGAGAACCCTCGCGAGAAGCTTTCGTTTGCGAGGGCTCTCGGCTCGCTTCTCGCGGGCGTTCTCGTTCTGGTCTTGCTCGGGAGGGTAGGACCCGAATTGGCAATTTCCATGGGCCTGTTTGCCGCCGGGCTCTCGAGTCTGGTTGCCCAGAGTGCGCTGGTTTACCTCACCGTTCCCGAGGTGTCGGGGATGGCCCGGCTGGCGATACCGAGTGGGTTAATGGTGGCGGGATGGGTGAGCGCGGGCAAGGACCGGCGGCGTTTCGTTTGGGGAGCGACTCTTCTGAGTGCAATGGTCTTCGGCGTCTGGGTGAGGCTATTTTTTCTTCCTTCGCCCGGCTCGTGGGATACGGAGTACTGGAAGGCGTGGACCGCTCGCGCGAACGCTCACGGAGTTACGCGGGTTTACGGCGATGCAGACACGATTCCGCGGGGGCAGTTCTGGCATCAGCTGCGCAACCCCCAAGAGGCGTGGACCGTGAGTCATCGTGGCCGGGAGTTCGGGGTCGATTATCCGCCCCTCGCCATGGCCCTCTGGAGAGCGAGCTCACTTCTCGTGTCCCGAATCCTCCCGGAGATGGATGCTGGAGAGCGGGAGAACGTTGCGGCGAAGCTGCCCGCTTTCTTGGGAGACGTGGCCGCGGCCGGGCTGCTGTTATGGGCGTTCCGGCGGAACCTCAGATGGGGTCTCGTCCTCTCGGCCTGCTACTGGGCTCTTCCCTCGAGCTGGCTCAGCAGCGCGGTTCTCGGCTTTCAGGACGGCGCCTATGCTCCGCTCGCCGCCGCGGGGCTTCTGGCAGCCGGCAGCGGTCTGGCCGCGGCGTCGGGTGGGCTGCTCGCTCTCGCGTTCTGGGTGAAACCCCTGGCACTCGTCGTGTTTCCAGTCGCGGCAATCGGCCTTCTCGCCAGGGACGATTCCCGCTCGTTCATCGCGAAGCTCGAGGGTCTGATCCCCGCTATGGTCGCCGGGCTCGCGATCACCGGGGCGATTCTGGTTCCCTTTGCTCTCGCCGGCACCCTCGAGGAGCTCCTCGTCCACATGGTCCATGCGTTTCGTCCTGGCAATCTTTCGAGTGGCTTCGCCAATCCGTGGTGGATCCTGGGCCATCTGATGACCGTCGCCAAAGGGGATGCCGCAATCACCGATCGGGTGGATTTCGTCAGGCTGGATACCGCGTCGTTACCCGCGGCTCAGCTCGGGACCGCGCTGGTAGCGATTTCGACACTCTGGATCCTCTGGCGTCGCCGGAATCGTTTCGCCCCGGAGGCTCTGGCATCCACGGCTGCGGCCGTCTTCTTCGCCTTCGCGATGTTGTCCACCGGCGTGTACGAGAATCATCCCCACCTCGTCTACCTGCTGCTCCTGTTCGGGGGCCTTCCCACGAGCCGTATGCGTTTTCTGGCGGGGACGGCCACGCTCGCCTACGTATTGAATCTGCTGGTTTTTTCCGGCCTCGGCCGTTTCTACGGCAACCGCTATATGCTGCTGGAGCCTATGGTCGACGCGCTATCAGGCCTTCGTTTGACCCCGGGTTTCGACCTCACGCTCGCCCTCGCCCTGGTCCACGTCTTCATTTTGCTGGCGATCTTGAAGTCGTCATGGAAATAACCACGGCTCGCTCCGGCGTCTGTAGCTGCCGTATCGTAGAATGGCGCGATAGGCGCGTTCTGCAGGGGAAAAACTGACCATGGGCGGTGAGAAGATCCTGGTCGTCGAGGATGAGCAGGCCATCCAGCAGCTACTGCACTACAACTTGAGAAAGGCAGGTTACGAAACCGTATCGGCGCTCTCGGGACGAGAAGCACTCGAGCGGGTCGATTCCGAGACGCCCGCTCTGATACTGCTCGACCTGATGCTACCGGACATCGACGGGCTCAGCTTGTGCAGGAAGTTGAGGACCCGTCAAGACACGAGAAGCGTCCCCATCGTGATGCTGACGGCAAGAGGAGAGGAGAGCGACATCATCCGCGGTCTGGAGATGGGCGCCGATGACTATGTCACGAAACCGTTCACTCTTCCGGTCTTGATCGCCAGAATCGGAGCGGTGCTTCGACGCGGCGACGACGGCCAGTCCGACGGCGATGAACCTCTCCGCATCGGTGAGGTCTCTCTTCACCCGGGTCGTCGGGAAGTGCGGGTGAGCGAAAAGACGGTCACGCTCACCAACACCGAGTTTCGCGTCCTGCTCGTTCTCATGCGTCGCCCGGGTTGGGTATTCACCCGGCAGCAGATCGTGGACGCCGTTCGAAGTGAGAGGTACGCGGTGACCGAGCGATCGGTGGACGTGCAGATCGTCGGATTGCGCAAGAAGCTCGGATCGGCGAGCCGACAGATCGAGACGGTGCGGGGCGTCGGCTACCGATTCCGAGATTGAATTTGCTCGACCGGCTCTTCTGGAGGCTCTTCCTCGCGATCTCCTGCACGCTTCTGGCGGCAGTCGCCTCGGTGAGCTGGCTCGCTGCTCGATCGATCCGCCAGAGCTATTTTGCTTACATCGAGAACGATCTATTTGCACGCGCCGCGCTCGTGAAGGAAACATGTCGGGACGTCTTCAGCGGGGCCGACCGCACGGACTGCGAGGCAAGCTTCCAGGGTCACGGAGCTTCGACGGACAGCACCCGTTTCACCCTGATCCTCGCTTCGGGCGAGGTCATCAGCGACTCCGCCCACGATCCGGATGGAATGGAAAGCCATTCGAATCGTCCCGAGATCCGGTCGGCTCTGTTGGGAAAGCGCAGCGCCTCGGTCCGCTTCAGCCGTACGAGCCACGAGCGCTTGATGTACGTGGCCGTTCCCGTGGAAGACATGGGAAGGGTTGTGGGCGTCATTCGGGGGTCCGTGCCGGTGGACGGCATCGACCGCCAGCTTGCGAGCCTGTACAGGAGGATCTCTGCCGCCGCCGTTGCGGTCGCGTGTCTCGGAGCCGTCCTGAGCTGGTGGATTGCGCGCTTTACCGCTCGTCCGCTGGAAGTGATGTCTCGTCGCTTGGCTGCCGGGAATTCCAGGGGAAAGAGGCTCCCGGTAGTGGGTTCCGCTGAGGTGGGAGTCATTGCCGAGGCGGTCAATCGGTTGACCCTGGAGCTGGAGCAAGCCGGGCAGTTGGCGTCGAGGCAGGATCGGGAGCTGGAAACCATCATGGCGAGCACAACGGAAGGGGTCCTCGTCACTGACAACGACGGCAGGGTGCTGCGAGTCAATAGTGCGGCTCTCGGGATTCTGCAATTGCGACACGACGCGATAATCGGGAAGCTCGTCTCCAGCACGGCGAACAACGGTGTACTGGAGAGACTCGTGGCTCAGGGCATCTCGGGAACGTCGGGATCGACTCACGATCTGGTGTCGGGCGCAGGGACGGGACGCTACGTTCTCGCCACCAGCACTCCGCTCCAGGACAGTTTCGGTCGAACGATCGGGGCCGTCATCGTGATGAGCGATTGGACGCGGATCCGGAAGCTCGATCATCTGCGGCGGGACTTCACCGCCAATGTTTCGCACGAGCTCAAAACGCCGCTCACCGCGATTCAGGGCTTCGCCGATACCCTGCTGCAGGGTGCGTTGGAGGAGCCCGAGGAAGCCCGTCATTTCGTTCGCGTCATCTCGGAGCAGGCACGCCGTCTCCGGGGGGTGATCGAGGGCTTGATGGACTTGACTCGATTGGAAGGACAGGCGGAAAGACAGGAAATCGACAGAACCTGGCACCATTTGAAGGACGTCCTCTCACCCCTGCTGGAGACCTTTTCCGCGAGGTCGAGCGAGGTCAGGGCTGAGCTCGAACTGGATTGTCCCGACGGCCTGACGGCTCGGGTGAACGCGCCCCTTCTGGAGCGAGCCATCGCCAATCTCGTGGACAACGCGCTTCGCTACGGCGGAAAGGGAGTGCGGGTGGCTATCTCGGTGGAAGAGGACGGTGAGAGCATCGGGATCGCCGTCACCGACGACGGCATGGGGATGGAGCCAGCCGAATCCGCTCGCATCTTCGAACGCTTCTACCGGGTGGGACGAAGCACCGACCAGCACCCCGAGGGAAGCGGTCTCGGCCTGGCGATT
>DASPGQ010000535.1 GCA_035620555.1 Vicinamibacteria bacterium | reverse complement strand
CTCCGACAGGAGGACGGCGCGGCTTTCGCGGTCACGGACGGTCTCACGCGAGTGTTGAGTCCGAGCTTCTCTCGGGACGGACGGTCTCTTTATTATGTTTCGAACCGCGCGGGAAGCATGGATCTCTGGCAACAGGCGCTCGGAGCTGACGGTAGGCCGGAAGACGATCCGATCCCGCTGACGGTTGGGATCGGCATGCGTTCCGCCGTTTTGTCTCCGGACGGCACCAAGCTCGCCTACTCGAAGGGGCGCCTCGTCGCCAACCTCTGGCGCGTTCCCCTGCTCGAAAATCGCCCCGCCGTCTGGGCGGATGCTGAGCAGCTGACGTTCGACGAAGCGCTCGTGGAGTTCTTCGATGTCTCCAACGATGGTCAGCGGCTCGTCTTCAACTCGGATCGGACGGGGAACATGGATCTCTGGGTGATGCCCGCAGAGGGCGGTGCTTTGTCCGCATTGACGACCGGCCCCGAGCTCGACTGGCATCCCCAATGGTCGCCTTCAGGTGACGAAGTGGCTTTCTATTCCCTGCGATCGGGCCGCCGGGAGATTCACGTGCTTCCGCTCGATGGCGGACCGGGGGTCCAGCTAACGAATGGCGAGGCCGAAGGCAGCGAATCGTGGTTTCCTGCCTGGTCACCGGATGGAAGTGAGATCGCCTTTGGCACCCTCCGCGACGATGCCTGGAGCCTTCGCACGATCCCTCGGGAGGGCGGTGTACCGCGGCTTGTTCACACGGAGAAGGACCAGCTGCACCCGACCTGGACACCGGACGGACCAGGCGTTCTATTCCCATCGGCCGACGATTGCCTGTGGCAGGTGCCCGCCGATGGCGGAGAACCCGTGCGGGTGCTGTGCGGCGTCGCCGGGTGGCCGGCCGTATCCCTGGATGGAAAACGGATCTTCTTCACTCGAGGGACGGAGGCAGGCCGGGACATCTGGGCATTTGCTCCCGAAGACGGAACGGAGCAGCGATTGACCCAACTCGAGGGACGGCCGGGGACGCTCCGTACGCAGATCGCCACGGATGGCCGCTTCCTCTACTTCGGCTGGCAGGAGGACGTCGGCGACCTCTGGGTGATGGACGTGGTGCGAGAGCCATGATCGGCGAACGACTCGCGCACTACCGCATTGTCGACAAGTTAGGACACGGCGGGATGGGCGAGGTTTATCGCGCCGAAGATACCAAGCTGCGCCGCGAGGTGGCAATCAAAATCCTGCCCGAAGCGTTTGCGAAGGACTCCGACCGAGTCACCCGCTTCGAGCGAGAGGCGCGTCTTCTCGCCTCGGTGAACCATCCCGGTATCGCCACACTCCATGGGCTCGAGAAGGACGAGGGCATCCACTATCTGGTGATGGAGCTCGTAGCGGGAGAGACGCTCGCCGAGCGGTTGGCCCGCGGGCCCCTCCCCCTGGAGGAAGCGCTCGACGTGTTCCGTCAGATCGCCGAGGCGCTCGAAGCCGCGCACGAAAAGGGCGTGATCCATCGGGATCTCAAGCCAGCCAACATCAAGATCACGCCCGAAGGAAAGGTCAAGATCCTCGACTTCGGCCTCGCCAAGGCCCTCGGCGAGGAGGAAGCACCGGCCTCGAAGCTTTCGGAGTCGCCCACCATCACCCGGGGAACGGCGACGGGGGTCATCCTCGGTACGGCGCCGTACATGAGCCCCGAGCAGGCGCGGGGGAAATCCGTGGACAAGCGCGCGGACATCTGGGCGTACGGCTGTTGTCTCTTCGAGGCCCTAACCGGAAAGCCCGCTTTCTGGGGAGACACCCTATCGGACACGATGGCTGCCATCCTCAAGAACGAGCCCGATTGGGACAAACTGCCTTCGAGCACGCCGCCAGCGCTCCGTCGCCTTCTCCGTCGCTGTCTGCAGAAAGATCCGAATCGTCGCTTACGGGATGTCGGCGACGCCGGGATCGAGTTGGACGAAACGCTCTCGGAACCTGCCGCGGTGCAACCGGTTCACCAAGAGCCCGCAAGGCGATCGACCCTCGTCATGATGCTGGGAGCGGTGGCAGTAGCAGCCATAGCCGTTTCCATCTGGAGTCTGCTGCGTGAGAGCGAGCCGGTCGACCGACGGGTCTGGCGCGCGGTGATTCCGCTCCCGCCAGGGCAAGAGCTCAACGTGAACGGCGCATGGTACTCACTCGCGATTTCTCCGGATTCAAAATGGATTGCCTATGTGGCGCGACCTGCCCAGTCGACGGCTTTTGCCACAACGCAACAGACACAACTCTATCTCCGCAGGATGGACCAGCCTGAGGCCCTACCCGTGGCCGGCGCCGCAGGAGCCCAGCTGCCGTTCTTCTCGCCCGACAGCCAATGGCTCGGTTACGAGCTGGGTGGAAAGTTGATGAAGGTCTCCATTGGCGGGACATCTCCCGGGCCGCCGGTGACCATCGCTGACATCGGTATCGGCATCGTCGATCGCGGCGTCAGCTGGGGACCTGATGGGTGGATCGTCTACAACCGAGGATTTAATT
>DASPGQ010000534.1 GCA_035620555.1 Vicinamibacteria bacterium | reverse complement strand
GCTGCGATTTCTTGCGGCGGCGAACATCAACGCGGTTCGCCTCTTGTCCGCGTCGGTCGCGTTGACGTCGGCACCGTGATCCAGCAGAACGTTGACCGCATCCGTACTGCCGGAGGCGGCGGCCAACATGAGGGGCGTCGTCCCCGAAGTCGTCGTGGAGTTTGGGTTGGCTCCGGCGGAAACCAGCGTCGCGATCAGGGAAGCGTGGCCGCCTTTACTGGCGAGCAGAAGGGGCGTGTACCCGCCGAGGCGAGTGGTCGCACCGACGTTCGCTCCGGCGTAGAGCAGCACCTCGGCCATCTTGCCGCTGCCGCTCAGGGCAGCCCAATGCAGAGCCGTCATGCCGTCGCCCTGAGCCGAGCTCACGTCCACACCCTGCCGCAACAGCAAGCGGACGGTCTCGAGGTCACCCTGCATGGCCGCGTCGGCAACGGGAGAGCGGCCGGAACCGGGAACATCACCCGGCGCCGCCGCGACCAGCAAAAGGAGGCACGATCCGGCTGCCACCACACGAAAGCCTTTTCCTATGCCCTTTGCTTCCAACATCGTCGCCCTCCGTCGGTACCGCTCGATGCCTTTCTTCTAGTACTCAATGCCGTGGCGGGACCCGTAATCGATCGGGCCGCCACGGCTCGGCCTCTGCGGCGCTTATTCGCACTTCGTGCTCACATCTGATTCCTTCGAAGCAGCCCGATGCGGACGATTCGCGCTGTCGTCGCGGATAGATTTTGGCCACCGCTCGGCAGGCTGGGCTGTGCTTTTTCATCAGCCTGTTAGAGCGCCATCTCGCCGGTGCTGTCCCCGAAGCTTTCGAGCTCCTCGAGTCCGAGACGGCGCAGCAGGGTGAGCATCGCGTTCGCCATCGGTGTCTCATCGGCGGCCTTGAGGTGGAGATTGCCCTTGAACTGGCCGTTCGCATGTCCGGCGAGAAACAGCGGACAACGCTTGTGGTTATGGACATTCGGGTTGCCCATGGGCGAGCCGTAGAGAACGAGCGACTTCTCGAGCAGATTGGAGTCACCCTCGATCGTCTCCTCGAGCCTTCCGAGGAGGTAGGGAATCGTGCTGACGTGGTATCGGTTGATCGCGAAGAACTCCTCGATGCGCTTGGGCTGCTCGCGATGGTGCGAGGAATTATGGAACCCCGTGGTCACTCCGCTCTCGGGGTAGACGCGTCCCGAGCCGTCGCGGCCCATCTTGAACGAGAACACCCGCGTCGTGTCGGACGTGAATGCCGCTGCCATCAGGTCGAACATCAGCTTCACGTGCTCGTCGAAGGAGTCCGGGACCCCGATGGGCGCGCCTGGCAGCTCCCGCGGCTCGCCGCTCTGGTTTCGCTCTTCGATTTTCTGGATACGGCGCTCGATCTCTCGAACGCTCTCGAGATAATCGCTGAGCCGACGACGATCGGAAGGTCCGAGCTCCTTGTTCACTCGCGCGACTTCGTCGCTGATCCAGTCGAGAATGCTGCTGTCGGTTCGCCGGCGGGCGGCGCGCTCTTCCGGGGTCGCACCGGCGCCGAAGAGCTGATCGAAAACGACCCGAGGGTTTCGGACCATGGGCAGGGGATCGTTCTCCGACGCCCAGCTGATCGTGTCCGTATAGACGCAGGAGTAACCGTAGGTGCAGCCGCCCGCCTGATCCACGCTCTCGATCGATAGCTGCATCGAGGGAACGGGCGTGTCCTGTCCGAAGCGGTTGGCGTAGAGCTGTTCCAAGGAGATCCCGGCGCGAACGTCCGATCCTTCGGTCTGCTTCGGGTGACATTGCGTCAGGAACACGGCACTCGATCGGAAATGATCCCCGCCGATCTCCGGCAGCGTGAATGCCTCCGCTTGGCGGACGTCGGTGTTGCTCACGATCGTCAAATGGCTTCGGAATGGCTCTAGCGAGCTCAGTGCGGTCGGAGCCAGGTCGAACTCGCTGCCGTCGGCCGCCGGCGCCCACAGGTTCTTCTCGAGCCCGTACTTGGTGCTGCCCGCGGCCCCATGGACCATCTCGATGCACACCAGACGAGTCGGAACCGACGGGACGTCGCCCCATGCCTTGCGCGCGGGCACCATCGCCTCCAGAAACGGCATCGCCACCGTCGCGCCCATGCCGCGAAGCACCGCGCGGCGGGATATGTGCTTATTGGTGATGACCATTGGGTTGTTCCTCCAAAAAAGAATCTATGGCTCCTCGGTGCTGACGATCGGCTCCACCGTCCTCATCTGGAACGCGGGGCTCTTGGCGACACCCTCGATGAACGAGGACAGCCGGTTCTCCCGTTCGGCCGCCGCGCGGACAATCTGCCGTATCGCCGGCATATCGTAGTACTCGACCCTGCGGCCGAGCCCGTAGGTCATGAGACTCTCGGTGAAGCTCGAGATGATGGTATCCGAATATCTCGAGAGCGCCTGGCGGAGACCCGCGGGACCATGAAGCGTCGTGCCGTCGTAGAGCTCGCCCGATGCGTCGACGGGAGCCCCGTTGTCCTTGATCCGCCACCGTCCCGTCACGTCGAAGTTCTCGAGAGCCAGGCCGAGCGGGTCGATCACGTCGTGACACGATTTGCACGCGGGATCGGCGCGATGCTTCGCCAGGAGCTCTCGGACGGTGAGGCGCTCGCCGCCCTCGACCTCCTTGGTGGCTTCGAGCTCCGGAATGTTCGGTGGCGGCGGTGGGGGCGGCGTTCCCAGCAGAACTTCCAGAATCCACTTTCCCCGCTGAACCGGAGACGTCCGGTCGGCAATGGACGTCAGGGTGAGAATGCTGCCGTGGCCCAGGATGCCCCTCCGGGTGTCGTCATCGAGTCGCACATACTGGAAATCGGCTCCGGTCACATTGGGAATCTCGTAGTGCTCGGCGAGGCGCTCGTTGACGAAGGTGTAGTCTGCGGTCAGCAGGTCGAGCAAGCTGCGGTCTTCGCGGAGCATGTATTCGAAGAACAGCTCCGACTCCCGCCGCATAGCCTCGGCCAGCGTCTGGTCATAATAAGGATAGAGCAACGCATCGGGGTGAATCTTCTCGAGGTCCTGCAATCGCAGCCATTGGGCGAAGAATCGCGTGGCAAGCGACTTCGAGCGTGGATCCCGGAGCATGCGTCGAATCTGTTCCTCGATCACGCCGGGATCGCGAAGAGCTCCATTGCTCGCGATCGCGACGAGCTCCTCGTCCGGGCTAGAGGCCCAGAGGAAAAACGCCAGCCGGGTGGCGAGCTCGAGATCGCTTATGAGGGTGTTCTCGCCCGGCGCCGCTTCTGCCCGCACGCGCTCGAGCCGGAAAACGAAGTGAGGGCTCGCGAGTATCGCTTGCAAGGCCTTTCGGATGCCGGTCTCGAAGTCGCCCTCGTCGCGGCCGGCCTGATAGAAGGACATGAGACCTTCGACGTCGCTCTCGCTCACCGGCCTCCGGTAGGCCTTCGTCGCCAGTTGAGTCACGATCTCGCTCGCGCAGGGAATCTCGTCCTCGGCGGAGACCGGGCGGCAGGTGAATATCCGACGGCGGCTCGGTGTGTCGGAAACCCCGGTCACGTGGTGCGGCCCGTTGATGCTGAAGAAGCGCAGGTGGGGCAGGGTCGTCATGCCGAAGGCCTCACCGACCGTCGTATCGGCGAGCGTGTGGTCGATGGGCGCCATCAGATCGTCGATCGGCCCCACGAATCTCTGGATGAAAGCGGCGGCGATGCGGTGGGGACCGGCCCGGACGGCAATGGGATCCGTCTGCAAGATCAGGCCGTTTTTATCCGACTCCGTCATCAGCGGATCGATGCCCAGAAGAGCCACGCGCTCGCCGTTCACCGAGATCTCGATCTTCTCCTCTTCGTTGGTGAGCCCGAAGAGAAGCCCCGTCGGTGTGCCGTGGAGCTGTACCTTGAAGATATACTCGCCGTCGTCGGGAAAGTTGTGGACGACGGATATCCCGCCCCGCGTTCCCATGGGAGCGCCTTCCACGTGCTGCATCTGCGACGCCGTTCGCGCAAGCTTGTAGGTCGCCTCGGTCGGGCTGGTGTCCGGATCGCCCACCGCGAGACGGCTAATCTGGTCCGCGGCCCGCATATATCCTTCCAGAAGCGTGGCGGACATCGTCTGCACGTCGGCAATGTTGTCGAAACTATGGCTGATGGTGTCCGGCGGCAGAAAGGCCGTGACGTCCACGTCGATTCCCACCAGGTCGTGAACCGAACGCTCGTACTCGGCTCGGTTGAGCCGCTGGAAGGGCCTTCGACCAGTATTGGGGTTCTTCTCATAGGCCTCGTCGATTCGTCTCTCGAGCAGTCCGACGAGAGCGTCGACTTGCTCGTTCTCGGGGTGGGGTGCGTAGGGCGGAGGCATCATGCCCGCTCGCAGCTTGCGGATCATCTTTTCGGCGATCTCCGCATTCTCGACGGCGCGGGCGACGTCGAAACCCTCGAGCGTCAGGCCTCCGGTCAGCGCGGTGTCGTTGTGGCACACGAGGCAGTAGTCCTGCACGACGAAATTCAGCTCTTCGAGGGAAGCCGGGCTCGCTTCCGGCGCCTGCGGGGCCGTCACCGCCGCTCGCACCGGGGCGTCGTCCGCCGTGAGCCAGACGCACAGTAACGTGACGCCCACTACGGCAAAGGCAAACCTCTTCATCGTCTCTCCCCGTCGGTGCCCATGAGGCTCGTCGTGCGGGTACAAGCCCCAAGTGTAACTTGGGGGACATTATACGGCGATCGCTGGTCGGATTTCGAGTAGGCCTGACCACTCGATATCCGAGTGTCGATTCAGTCTGGACGAGATTCGCTCACGATCTCGAAGATCCCGCGCTCGAAGCTCCGGATGAGCGTTCCCATCTTCTCCATGACTTCCTGAAACTCGGCGGTGGCGCCGATCCCTTCGGAATCGCGCCGGCGCGCTTCGAGGTCCGCATAGTCCATCTGCCAGAGAACGCTCGGAAGATCCCCCTGGGAGATTCGGTACAGGACTCGCCCCTCGGGAAAGCCGAGGGAGCCTCGAACCTCGCTCGCATGAATGCGATGGGAGAGGACGTCTTCTTCGCGCTCCGGACTCGGGTAGTAGGCGTTCAGAACGCTAATTCCCGGCACGTCAACGCCATCGTTTCCATCGAATCGCAGCTCCCACAGCGAACGCTCGAAACGCTCTAGCAGCGTCCCCATTCTCGCTCTTACCGCCTCGAAATCCTGGCTTGCGGCGCGGGCGTCCATGTCCCGGTCGTGCCCGGTGACGTCCTCGAACTCGCACTCCCAGATCACGTCGGGGAGCGAATCGGGTCCCTGGATCCGGCGGAGAATGCGCCCTCGGGGAAGACCCAGCCGACCGCGAACGCGGGAGGCCTCGAGCCTCGTCTCGAGGACGTCCTCCTCGCTCCCTTGCTTGGCGTAATACAAGTTCAGGACGACGACGCGGGGCGCGGACGATGCCGCCACAGGGGAGGCAAAGCTCAGCGACAGACAAACGGCGGCAAAAGGATACGGTCTCATCGCCTCGTAGCGTTGACGATCACGCCGTAATGTCATCACGAGCGTCATCGGCAATCAAGCGGCCATGAATCGAGGACCCCTATCGCGATTCCAGCACGAGAGCTAGAACTCTCTAGATGTTAGCCGGGAAGAGGGGACCAGAAGAAGAAGGGTTGCCAAGAGTGCGAGCACGGCGCCAATCCAGAAGGGAGCTGAGGGACCGATGCTTTGCCAGAGAAGCCCGGCGAGTAGGCTTGCGGGAAGTGCCGCGGCTCCGATCACGGCATGGTAGAGGCCGAATGCCGTGCCTCGTTGGTCTTCCGCCGTCACGTCGGCCACGTAGGCGCGTGCGACTCCGTCGGTGAGCCCGTGGTAGCAACCGTAGGCCACGTACAGGGGAACGATATGTTCCGTGCCCTCGGCGAGGGCGAAACCCAGATAGATCACCGCATAGAAGAGCCATCCGGCCACGATCACGCGCCGTCTCCCCAGTCGGTCCGACCACCGTCCGGCGGGCACGGACACGAGAGCGTAGACGAGGTTGAAGCCGGCGAGCATGGCAAGGATTCCGAGAACGGACAAGCCACGCTCTTGAGCCCTCAACACGAGGAAGGCGTCGGCGGAGTTTCCGAGCGTAAACACGGCCACTGCTAGAAGGAAACGCCGAAACTCCCGGTCGAAACCCTCGAGGGTAAGCCTCGGCCGTCGCTTCGGTCGTGAAGCGCCCACTTCCTCGGCGGCGAGCGCCAGAACCAGGACGGCGATTATCGCTGGGATCACGCCCCAGAAGACGAGCGTTTGAAACGTCGTGCGCTCGAGCTCGAGGCCGCCGCGCTGCGTGAGCCATACGACGGCGCCGGCCGCGACGAGACCGACGAAGGCGCCAGCGGTATCCGCGGCGCGGTGGAGCCCGAACGCGAAGCCGCGGTGCTCGGTGGGAATACTCGAGGCCAGAAGGGCATCTCGCGGCGCGGTCCGGATTCCTTTCCCCATGCGGTCGGTGACGCGCACCGCGAGCACGGTCCCCCACGTCATCGCGAAGTAGAGAAAGGGTTTCGCTACCGTCGACAGAGCATAGCCGAGAACCGCAAGCTTCTTTCGATTCGAGTACCTGTCGGAGAGGAACCCCGAGAAGACCTTGAGGAGGCTCGAGAGGCTCTCTCCCGCGCCTTCGATGAGACCGACGACGGTCATTCGGGCGCCGAGGACATTCGAGAGAAACAGGGGCAGGACGTTCCAGATCATCTCGCTGGAAACGTCGGTGAGAAAGCTCGCGACCGACGTGGCCCAGACGTTCCGGTGGAGCTTCACGAAAGGCATCCTTTACTCCGGCACGTTATAGTTGGACCATCATGAGGCTTTCTGGACTGTCCCGACGAGCGGAGCGCACCCGCGGAAGCTCGCGTTCCGTCTCAGGGGGCGACGGCAAGCCGGGTCTTTCCGTCGTCTGGACCGAGGCGAAGGACGTGATCTGGGAGCGAAGATATCGTCTCGCACTCGGGTTCGTGTTGATGCTCATCGGCCGACTCGCCGGGCTCGTACTCCCCGCTTCTTCGAAGTACCTCATCGACGAGGTCATTGCGAACAGCCGGAGTGAGCTGCTCGTCCCCCTCGCCGCGGCGGCGGGGCTGGCCACGTTGATTCAAGCTTCGACCGCCTTCGGTCTCTCGCAGCTTCTCGGTGTCGCCGCCCAGCGCGCGATCACCGAGATGCGCAAGAAGGTGAACCAGCACATCCTACGCCTTCCGATCTCCTACTTCGACTCGGTCAAGAGCGGCGAGCTCATCTCACGCGTCATGACCGATGCCGAGGGCATACGGAACCTGGTGGGGACGGGGCTGGTGCAGTTGTTCGGAGGACTCCTCACCGCGTCGGTCTCGCTCGGCGTCCTGTTCTACCTCAACTGGCGGTTGACGTCCCTGACACTCGTCGTGCTCGCGGCCTTCGGAATCGGGATGGCCTTCGCGTTCACTCGGCTGCGGCCGCTCTTCCGCAAGAGGAGCGAGCTGAATGCCACCGCCACCGGCCGGCTCGGCGAGACCTTCGCCGGCATTCGCATCGTGAAAGCCTACACGGCGGAGAAACGCGAGGCGCGCACCTTCGCTCACAACGTGCACGAGCTCTTCCGAAACGTCGCCAAGTCCGTCACCGCGATTTCCGGAGTCTCGTCGCTCTCGACGATCGTCCTGGGGGCCGTCGGCGTTCTCATGATCGTCGTGGGTGGCCGGGCGATACTCTCGGGGCAGATGACGCTCGGCGACTTCGTCATGTACATCTTCTTCACCGGTCTCGTGGCCGCCCCGCTCGTTCAGATCTCCTCGATCTCCACCCAGCTCAGCGAGGCTTTCGCCGGCCTCGACCGGATTCGCGAGATCCGAAGTCTGGCGACCGAAGACGAGCGGGACCGGGATTGCGACCCCGTCGGCGCGATTCGAGGCGACATAAGCTTCGAGAACGTCGGGTTCGCGTATCGGGAAGGCATACCGGTTCTCGAAAGCATATCGTTCGAAGCGCCCGCGGGCACGACCACCGCTCTGGTTGGATCGAGCGGCTCGGGTAAGAGCACGCTCATCAGCCTCGTCCTCACCTTCAACCGTCCCAGGACCGGCCGGATCCTCGTCGACGGAAGGGACCTGACCAAGCTCAAGCTCCGTGATTACCGGCGGCACGTCGCCGTCGTCCTTCAGGACAACTTCCTTTTCGATGGAACCGTGCGGGAGAACATCGCTTACTCCCGGCCGGAGGCGACCGATGCCGAGATTCGCGGCGTCAGTCGCATCGCCCACTGCGACGAGTTCGTCGAGCGGTTTCCCGAAGGCTATGACACCGTCGTGGGTGAGCGAGGCGTCAAGCTCTCGGGCGGGCAGCGGCAGCGTATCGCCATCGCCCGCGCCATCCTTTCGGATCCCGAGATCCTCGTTCTCGACGAGGCGACGTCGAGCCTCGACAGCGAGAGCGAAGCGATGATCCAGGATGGCCTGCGGTCGCTGAGGAAGGGACGAACGACCTTCGTGATCGCTCATCGCCTGTCCACGATCGTGAGCGCCGATCAGATCCTCGTGCTCGAGGGAGGCAGAATCGTCGAGCGCGGAAGTCACGATGCCCTTCTGGCCATCGGGGGTCGCTATCGAGAGCTCTACGATCGACAGTACCAGATCGAGATGAACCGCTTCGTCAACCCCGGCGAGGATTTCACCCCCGAGCCCGAAGTCGTCCGCCCTTCGAGCCGACGGGTCGGCTCCGCCCGCGATTTGTAACTGGGTCTATTGGAGTCCCTCGATCTGGCCTTCGACGAGATCGATGTCCTCGGCTCGGGGCCGTCGCGGAAGGCCGGGCATCCGCATGATGTCTCCGGTGAGGACCACGAGA
>DASPGQ010000533.1 GCA_035620555.1 Vicinamibacteria bacterium | reverse complement strand
GTTCGCCGTTCCCAGATCGATGGCCAGCTCGTTGGAGAACATGCCGAACAGAGAGCGCAGATACATTCGCTTCGTGCGCGAGTTGCTAGACAGGTTGGGTATCAACGGTTTATGACTCTGGGCCGTCGGGGGCGCCGATGTGTAGCGAGTCGGACAGGCAAATCGCGTCCTTGCCTCTTTCTTTTACACTATACATTGCCTGGTCGGCTTTTTGCATGAGATCTTGCGGGTTCCGACCGTGATCCGGGTAGAGGCTCACGCCGAAGCTCGCGGATAGACGAGCCGCCAGATCGAACTCCGACAGGAATACATGCGACTTGAGAGCGGTCCGGACACGCTCGGCGGCCGCGAGAGCCCCTTTGCCATCGGTGTCGGGAAGCACGATAACGAACTCGTCCCCCCCGTAACGGCTGACGATGTCCTCTTCCCGAACCGCATCGCGAAGGAGAGTCCCCACTTCGTACAGAGCCCGACTCCCATAGAAGTGCCCGTAACGATCGTTGATCGACTTGAACCCGTCGAGATCCAGGAACATCACCGCGAGGCTGCTTCCCATTTTCTTGGCCTGTCCCAAAGCGTCCTCGAGGAAGCTGTTCAAATAACGCGAGTTGTAGAGCTTGGTCAGGTCGTCGGTGACCGCGAGCTGCTCGGTCTTCTGAAACAGAAAGGCGTTCTCCAGCGCGATCGCCGCGGGCTCCACCAAAGTGAGCAGGAGATTCATATCCTTCTTCGTGAACCGGGACCCCGAGGCCCGGTTCATGATCTCGACGACGCCGAGGGTCCGCCCGCGGGAGATCAGGGGAGCGCAGAGGATGGCTCGAGTTTCGAAATTGGTCAGCTGGTCGAAGCGATTCTGGAACCTCCGGTCGCGATGCACGTTGTTGACGATTGCTGGCTCGCCCGTCTCCGCGACCCAGCCAGCCACTCCCTCCCCGATCTTGATCCGGATGTCGCTGAGGTCCGCGCTCTTCTCGCCCAGCGCCATCTCGAAAACGAGCTCACCGGTCTCCTCGTCGACGAGGAGAATGGACCAGGCCTCCGAGGGGATCAGCTGTTGAATCTGCGACATGATGACGTTCACCACCCGTCGGGGATCGAGTATCGAGTTCGCGGTGGAGACGATCTCGCCGAGCACCTGGAGTCGGTGGGACGTTTCCCGGACGCGACGGGAAAGCTCGCTCGCCTTGCGGCTGGTAACGAGGTGCCGCCGCGCATCCTGAACGAGGCTTCGCAGGACGCCCCGTCGCGGGACTTCGCTGAGGTGGGCGGCGAAAACCGAGCGCTGATCGGCCCGGTCGCCAAAGGCGATGAGCGGCACGTCGGGAGCGCTCTTCCGAAGCCATCGCACCAGCCCGTTCTCTTCTCCCGGCTTTTGCCTCTCGACGATGATGGCGTCGTAAACCTCCGCGAGTCGCACCTCGGCCTTTTCGAAGCGAGATGGGTCGAAATGCAGGACTTCAAAATCGGGTGACGCACTCACCGACGAGAAGGCGCGTACCGTATCGCCGGAATGAGCGAACAGCGCCAGCTTGAGAGGCCGAGGTCTCCGAGCGCCGACTTTCGAAGGTCTTCGGCTTCGCGCGCGCCGAGACCCCGATGCCGGGAGCCCGCTCACCCTAGTGCCGTTCCAACGTGATGGGCCTAACGAGGAGCCCCTCATCGGCGGGTCCGAAGTAACGACCGGCGCGCCCTTTCATCGGTCCAGAGATCTCGAAAGACACTAGTCGGTCCCTATCTCTGCGTAAACGGTCTTTTCCGCAACGCCTCCGCCATCGCGGCGACGAGCCTTGACGATGACCGGATGCCGACCGGTTTCTCTCACCTGAAAGTAATACGTGAACGATCCGTCTTCCTTCACCTGGACCTTGTCGTCGCCCATTCCTCGATCGACGGTGACGACGGCGCCGACGATCGTCCGACCACGCACCGTCACGAGGCCGTCGAGAGTGACCGACGGTCTGAAAACACTGAGCTCGGGTGGGTTGTCGGAGGCGGTCACACGGGTCGTAACCGTGAACTTGGCGAACTCACTCGGAGCGCCTCGGCGGTTGTCCGCGTCGATAGCGGTCACCTGCCAGTAGTACGTCCCCGCGGCGAGGCCTCGATGCAGAATCGAGACGTTGGGCACGGTACTCTCGAGAATGGGGTCCTTGAAGTAAGGCGAGCGGTCGAGGACGACGTTGTAGCGTCGCGCCCCTTCGACGGGGCGCCACTTGAACTCCGTGGTCTCGGCGACGGAAATCAGCGAGAGGTTTGCCGGCGAGACCAGCGCCGGTACCGCGGGAAGCTCGATGATGTCGGAGAAGCTCCCGTCCGCGCTCACGTCGATTGCCTGGGCCGCGGACAGCTGAATCTTCTTGTCTCCCGATCGCACATCGGACTGACCGCTGAAGATCGTCACCCCGGACTTGCGCGTCGACGTGTCGAAGCTCACGTCGGCGCTGGTGTTCTCGGCAAACGTCGCCTCGGTCGTTGGCGTCTGCACATCGCGTCTCGACCCGGTCACGCCTCCTCTGGGCGTGGTGAGGTTGACCTGACCAGCAGTAAGCGAGACCGCTACTCGGGTGGCTTTGGTGTTGGGATCTTCCGTAGCCTCCTCGATGACGAGGATCGAATCCGGCTTCACCAGGTACTCCGTTCCGTCGAACAGGCGGACGCGCGCGTGGGAATCGCCCACCGTCCGGATGGTGTCATCCTTGGTGAGCGTGATGCCGGCATTGGCGTCGATCCACTCGTAGGTTCCCGATTTCCGCACCTTCACCGCTCCCGCCATGTCGAGAAACCGTGCACTCTTGTCGTCAACCGGGGGAGGCCGGTCCCCGCGAACCTCGGCCCGGGTGTCGGTGACCTGGAGATACATCCAAGTGACCGCTCCCGCGAGCCCCAGG
>DASPGQ010000532.1 GCA_035620555.1 Vicinamibacteria bacterium | reverse complement strand
GCAGTTTGTCTGATTCGCGTGGCACCGAGTCTCGGCGGCGTGGAGTCACTCCTTTCGATTCCCTGTCTCACGTCGCACGCGATGCTTTCTCCTGACGAGCGGGAACGGGCGGGCATCGCCGATGGTCTCGTGCGCCTTGCTCTGGGCACCGAAACCGCCGAGGACCTCATCGCCGATCTCGACCAGGCTCTGGCGCAAGCTTGACAACCCGTGATATGTTAAGGGGACTTCGGTAAAGACGTGCCAGTTTCGGGGTCGCGCGCCCAGCAATCTCCCTGATGGCCGTCATTTCTCAGATCCCTTGACAGCGGGAGCGGAACGCCTCGCCCTTTGGAGGAGGATCTCCTATGAAGTACCGGCAACGTGGTTACCGGGACGACGACTATAACGATGAACGACGAGAGAGTCGTCGCGAGAAACCGCCCGATCTAGGGAACCGGGAGCAGATCCGTTCCCTCCGGCACGCCATCGACCGAGAATCGATTATCGTAACGCGCTGCGCCAAATGTGGGCACCAGGTCCCATCGAGCCAGCTCGAGGTGGACTACAAAAGCAAGTGCCTCAAGTGCGGAACCCCGTTGCATTCCTGCCGACATTGCAAGCACTTCGACCCCGATGCCCGCTTCGAGTGCAAGAAACCCATCGACGAGCGAATTGCCGACAAGGGGGCCGCGAACGAATGCGCTCTTTTCAAGCCCGTCCAGGCGCTCGACGCCACGGGCCGGCGAGCAAATAGCGCGGAAGACGCCAGGAACGCCTTTCACAACCTGTTCAAAACTTAGTGGTCGCTCGCCTCCTCGGCTCGCTCCCGGCGCGCGCTCCTCGCGCGCGCCCACGGCCGAATTCCCTCGCGCCCGCGCCTTCGCTCCTCGCTTCGGCGCGACGCGATTCCTCTCGGCCGGCGGCCCTGACGGGCCGCTCGTAGCACCGTGCATGCTCGCGTCCCGATACCTGCGGGAACTTTTCTCATGGGGCGCGAGGGGAAACTAGACAACGAGAGGCCCGTTCATCGCGTCTTCGTCTCGGCCTTCGAGATGGCCGAGACGCCCGTCACCAATAGACACTATCGCATTTTTCTCGAGCGAACCGGAGCTCCGCCGCCCCCGTTTTGGAGCGAGCCCGGCTTCGACGATCCCGACCAGCCCGTTGTAGGCGTGAGTTGGATGGAAGCCCGTCGTTTCTGTTGGTGGCTCGCGAGCGAAACGGGTCTCGAAATTCGCCTCCCAACCGAGGCCGAGCGGGAGAAAGCGGCTCGCGGACGGCTCGAGAGTGCGACGTTCCCCTGGGGAGACGATCCCGCCCGAGGTGGCCCCGCGCGGATCCACGGACCGCTCGAGCGGCCCGAGCGGGTACGCTCTTCGCCGCCGAACGGCTACGGCCTGTACCACATGGGTGACATGGTGCACGAGTGGTGTCTCGACGCCTACCGTGCCGACTACTATCTCGTCTCGCCCGAACGCGATCCCTGCGCGTCCGGTTCCCCACGTCGCTCCGCTCGCGGTGGTTCTTGGCGCCACTCGATCCTCGTTACCGCCTGCGCTTCGCGGAGCAGCCTGCCGCCGTCGTTCCACTACTCCGATTTCGGGTTCCGCTGGGTCCGCACGTTTTGATCTACGCGGGTTGCTCCGGATACAGCTTCCGCGAATGGATTGGCGCCTTCTACCCTCCCAAGACCCCGGCGAGAGAGTTCCTTCACTTTTACGCCTCCAGGCTCAATAGTGTCGAGATCAACTATACGTTCCGCCGCTTTCCGAAGAGCGACCTGGTGAGCTCGTGGTCCGAGTCGACCCCGAGTGAGTTCCGGTTCTCGCTCAAGATGCACCAGAGCGTAACTCACATGGCGCGGCTGAGGGGCGTGGGCGCATCGGTTCGCGACTTCATGGATGCCCTGGTGCCACTGGGGAATCGGCTAGGAGTCGTGCTCTTCCAGCTGCCGCCTTTTCTGCGGTGCGAGCTCGATCGCCTCGACGCCGTACTGGCCGAGCTGCCGTCGGGCCATCGCTATGCGATGGAGTTCCGCCACGAGTCCTGGCAGGTCGAAGCCGTGGAGGGGCGATTGAGAGAAGCCGGAGTTGCCCTATGCGCGGCCGAGCTCGAGATCGACGCCGCGGCGGAGCCCGCCATTACGGCTCCGTTCGCCTACGTGCGTCTGCGCAAGACGCCGCCTTACGGCGAGACCGAGGTCGAAGCCGCGCGCGAGCTGGTGAAGCGCCTTTCTGCGAAAGTCGAAGATGTCTACGTCTACGTGAAGCATGACGAGGAGGGAAGGGCGCCGACGGACGTGAGAAGGATCGCTATTTGATACGGATCGATTCCAGGAGCTCTTTGTTGGTTCTGGTCTTCTTCATCTTGTCCAGGAGGAGAGCCATGGCTTCGGTGGGTTTGAGACCAGCGAGTGCGCGCCTCAGGAGGTGGACTCGGGGAAGCTCCTCCTCGTCGAGAAGTATCTCCTCGCGTCGGGTTCCCGAGCGGGAAATATCGATCGCGGGAAAGATCCTCGCCTCGGCGAGCCGACGGTCGAGCACCAATTCCATGTTGCCGGTACCCTTGAACTCCTGAAAGATCACCTCGTCCATCTGGCTCCCGGTGTCGACCAGAGCCGTTCCGAGAATCGTGAGGCTTCCCCCGTCCTCGATGTTCCTCGCGGCACCGAAGAACTGGCGAGGGAACTCCAGCGCCCGCGAGTCGATGCCCCCGGTCATCGTTTTCCCACGCCCTTTTTGCTCTCGGTTCGCGGCGCGACCGAGTCGGGTGATGGAGTCGAGCAGGATCACGACGTCGTCACCCATCTCCACCAGACGCCGAGCCCGTTCGAGCACGAGCCGGGCAACGCGAAGATGGTTGGCGCTCGTCCCATCGGACGTCGAGGCGATCACTTGCCCCTTGACCGCTCGGCGCATGTGCGTCACTTCTTCCGGTCTCTCATCGATGAGAAGGACGAATAAATGGATTTCCGGATAGAATGCACCGATGGCGCAGCCGATTTGCTCGAGAAGAATGGTCTTTCCCGTCTTGGGCGCGGCTACGATGAGTCCCCGTTGACCTCGACCGATCGGAGTGATGAGGTCGATGACCCGAAGCGATATGGGCCCGTCGGGATCCTGTGACATCCGGAGCCGCATGGCGGGGTGCTCGCTGACGAGCTCTTGATAATGGCGCGGAGGCGGCAGTTCTTCGGGCTTGAATCCGTTGATGCTCTCGACCGCCTGGAGCTCCCGGTGAGGCGGGCCTCCGCGGCGGTTGTTTCTTCGCCTCGCCATCCCCGAAGGGCCTTGGATGTAGTAGCCCTCCTTCAAGAAATGCTTGGCGACGAGACGACTCGGGACGCGCACGTCTTGCGGCCGGGGAAGAAAGTTATTGCTCTCTTGTCGGAGATGGCCGTTTCCCTGCGGCTCGAGCTCCAACACACCTTCAGCTGTGGGAGTAGATACGCCGTGATTCATAGCACCTTGCAAGGGTCGTTGCGGCGACTCAGCGGCTGTCATAAGGAGGCAGTCGATTGCGCCGCAATCTGTGTCCTGCCAGAGAGGTCGGGACAAGGGCCTCCAAGGAGACCCACGCGCCTCATTCTAGCAAATTTCCATCGAGAACGGAAGGCCCGTTTCCATTGTCCTAGAAACACTCGTAGGAGCAAGACCATAAAATGAAGAACCGAAGCCATTTGAAGGTCTATGTTCTGATCCAGATCGTTCCCGGACGAGTCGAAGCCGTCATGAAAGCTCTGCGTCGTATGTCTTCCGTCGTGACGGCCGACTCGGTTACGGGTCCCTATGATGTCGTCGCGCTCATCGAAGTCTCCGAAGTTCGAGAGCTCTCTCATCTCGTCGCTGGCGCCATCGGTGGCATCCGAGGTGTCACACGCACCACCACACTCATTTGCACCTGACCACGTGTTTAGCAGCTGGCCGACACTCGTGTCCGAATCCGCCGGTCGGTCAAGTAGGTCTTCGTAAGCGGCGGCCGCTTCCACGGCCAGTACCTCCAAACCAGGTGGCTCGCCGCAGAGAGACACATATTACCCCATCGAGAGCAAAATCCGATGTGAGAAACTGGGCCAGAAAGAACGCCCAGTCGTAGCAGTCGCGTCTCGGCGTTCTGGCGCACGTGGCGAAGGAACCCTGGAAATTGCCGCAAGACCGGATGCTCGCGATCACATCGGCGCTCGACGGCGCGAGCGAGAACGTCGATCCCAAAAAGAGACCAGAGAGCTAGACCCCGCAGTCGCCAGACGATCGCCGGATTCTCCTCGATCGCCCGGCGAGTTTGATCTTCACCGAAAGCGACGTGTCGCTCTTCCTGTCGGGTCGCGCGTCTCAAGATGGAAACGATGCCTTCATGCTCGACCGTATCGATGAGAGCGTAGAGCACATCGAGAACGTATCCCTCACCGAGAGCCATTTCGAGGAGAACGTGCTCGGCCCAGTCGTCGCCCATCATGCCCGACGAGAGGAAACGGACCGCGGGATGTGCCGTCTCCGGACTTGCGTCGAGGATCTCGATGATGTCACGAAAGCGATCGACGTGCTGCAACTCTTCGACCGCCTGACGCGCGAGGAAGTTCGCCGCGTCGAGGGACGGAGCCCGGTAGAGCCAGTGTCCGACTTGGATTCCAGTGACCTCTCCGTAGAGGAATTGGCTGAAGATCCACACGAGCACCGAGCGATCGCGTTGCCGGTCGAAACGGGCACCGCCGAAATCGAACGTCATTTCTTCACGACTCAAGATCATCGGATCAGAGGAACGGCACGGGGCCAGCGTGGAGTTCTGATTTTCTTGAACGCGGGCGCTCGGGTCAAGTACGATCTGGTTCCGACCGCTGGCGGCGGTGCCGGGGAAAGGAGGATTTCTCGTGGGCGAGCTGGTGGATTACCCTTCGAACGGTCGGAGCGCGCGGGGCTATCTCTCGATGCCGGAGAGCGGGGCGGGCCCCGGTGTCGTCGTGATCCAGGAATGGTGGGGCCTCGTCGGCCACATCAAGAGCGTGGCGGATCGATTCGCGGCCTCCGGTTACGTAGCACTCGCGCCCGACCTCTATCACGGCGAGGCAACCAAGTCCCCCGACGAAGCGGGGAAGCTGATGATGGCCCTCGACATCGGCCGGGCGGAGCGCGATCTCCGCGGTGGTGTGGACTTCCTGGCGTCGAAATCTTCGGGCAACAAAGTGGGCGTCGTCGGCTTCTGCATGGGCGGTCAACTCGCCCTCTTCGCGGCGAGCAAGAACGACCGCATCGGTGCTTGTGTCGACTTCTATGGAATTCATCCGAACGTGAAGCCTGACTTCACGCAGATCCAGGCACCCGTCCTCGGTCTATTCGCAGAAAAGGACGCGTTCGTGAACGCCGAGGCGGTGAACGCACTGGAGAAGGCTCTCCGCGAGGCACGAGTCACCGCCGACTTCCACACCTACCCCGGGGTCGACCATGCTTTCTTCAACGACGAACGCGAGGTCTATGATCGAAAAGCCGCCGAAGACGCGTGGAAGCGCGTGCTGGCTTTCTTCAAGGCCCATTTGAGCTCCTAGCTCGGTTCGCGGCGCGGCCGGTGTTCGCGATTCGGCGCCCGAGCGCGAGCAGGAGCTTCACTTCGCGTGGCGTGAGCCCCGCGCGTCCGAAGAGCTCCCTCCACTCCACGAATCGGGCCTCGGGGTTCTGGCTCGGCAGAAAACCAATCTCGAGAAACGCGTCTTTCAGCTTCGAGAGCGCCCGGTGCGCGTCGCCATGCGGAGCCCTCGGCGGCGGCGCAGCGCCACCGGATCGGGCAACGAGAACTTCGTACGCCGCGACCATCACGGCCTGCGCGAGGTTCAAGGAGGGCTGCCGTGGATGCGAGGGAATACGCACGCGCCGCTGGCACAGGCACAGCTCCTCCTCGGTGAGGCCTTTGGACTCGCAGCCAAAGACGAGGGCGACTCGGGCATCGCTCGCGAGCTCCGAAACCTCGGAGGCCATCGCGCGTGCCGTGATCGGCTCGACCCGGCGCGGCCGACGGCCCACGAGTGCAGCCACGTAAACGCAGTCTGCCAAGGCTTCTTCGAGGGTGACGAAGACCCGGGTCTGCTCTAGAATGTCTTCGGCGCCCCACGCCATGCGCCAGGCTTCCACCGTGCGGTAATCGCAGGGATCGACCAGATCGAGCCCCTGAAGACCCGTGTTGGCGACCACGCGGGCTGCCGCGCCAACATTCGCCGGGTTTTGGGGTCGGTGGAGCACGATCCGCACGAGGGACATGATTCTATGGCCGACGAGACCAGTCCCTTCGAGAACGTCCAGGGCGACGAGAAGAGCTTCCGGCTGCCACGGAGGAAGTGGCGAGAGCTTCTTTTCGTGGGGGCTCTGGTAGCCGACGGCGATTTGTTCGTGCGTGACTCGAGCCGGCCACTCCCTCCGCTGCGCAAACCGAACCTCTTCCCCGAGGGGAAGCGATTCCGGGCTCGCCTCGACGGAGACTGGGTCTCGATCGAGCGAGTCGAAGAATGAATCCACCGACGAAAGATCTCATTGAGCTTTGCGAATCCTACCGGCGAGCTCGCGGAGGGGTACCCGGTACTGCTCCCCCGAGCCAAGGTCCTTGAGAGTCGCTTCGTTCTGTTGCCACTCGTCGGGGCCAACGATGACTGCGAAGCGAGCGTGATCGCGGCTCGCCGCCTTCAAGTCCTTTCCGACCCCCGCCGGCTCGAACGGGGTCTCCGTCGGCAACCCCGCGCTCCGTAGCTCGTTCGTCACCTGCCGGGCGGCGGAATGGAGCTCTTCCCCAACGGGGATGACCACCACTTCGACCCGAGGGGCCGGAGCGGGAAGAAGCCCGCGATCGCGGAGCATGAGCGTCAAGACCACGTCTCCCATGCCGAAACCGAGAGCGGGAAGGCTGGGTCCTCCGAACGACGCGATCAAGTCGTCGTATCGGCCGCCGCCGCAGATCGCGCGCTCGAGCCCCTTCCGATCGTACAACTCGAAAACGATGCCCGTGTAGTAAGCGAGACCCCGTACGATGGAGAAGTCGGTCTCCACGTACTCGCCGAGCCCGGCCTCGCTCAAGATCTCGAGATAGCGCTCGAGATCCGAGACGACTCTTTCTGTGGTCTCGTCGACCGGCCGAGAGCGACACCAATCGAAGAGATTCACACTGCCGTCGCACAGACCCTGGATTTGGAGAGCCGCCTCACGCTCGACGTCGGCCTCCGCGAGAAGCTCGGAGAAGACTTCCGCCGGAACCTTTCGGAACTTGTCGACGGCCGCGTAGACCGCGGGGGCATTTTTCGGGGAGATGCCGAGAAGCCCGAGGACTCCCGAGATGATACGTCGATCGTTGACCCGCGCGACCACGTCTTCCGCCGACAGGCCGAGCTCGCGCATGACTTCGAGAGCGACCGACAGGAGCTCCGCGTCCGCCTCGATGGCGTAAGACCCCACGATATCGACGTTGAGCTGGAAATGCTCGCGAAGCCGGCCTCGCTGGTTCTTCTCCTGGCGAAAGAGCTGCGGGACGGAGAACCATTTGAGGGGTTTGGGCAGGCTCGGGGCGCGCGCGACCACCATGCGAGCAAGCGTCGGTGTCATCTCGGGACGCAGAGCGACCTCCCGTCCCCCTCGATCCTGGAAATTGTAGAGCTGTCCCACGATCTCGTCACCAGATTTTCTCGTGTAGAGCTCGAGGAGCTCGAGCGGAGGGCCGTCGAACTCGACGAAGCCGAACCGACGTGCCACCCGCCTCCACGAGTCGAAGAGATAGGTTCGCTCCGCCATTTCCTCGGGAAAGAAATCGCGGAAGCCTTTCAACGATTGCATCCGGTTGTTACTCCTTCTTTGCGAGCCCTATAATTTTGTCACGAAGGGAACATCGACATGAGCCCGGTCCTGGCGGCGCTCTGCTGCCTTTCTGTCTATCTGCTCGGTTATCACCTGTACGCGAAGCGCATCGCCAGGACTGTGTTCGAGCTCGATGGTTCCACGCCCACGCCGGCCCACGAGCTCCGGGATGAGCAGGATTACGTGCCCTGTCGCCGGTACGTTCTCTTCGGCCATCATTATGCGTCGATCGCGGGACTCGCGCCGATGCTCGGACCCGCCATCGCCGTCATGTGGGGATGGGTCCCGGCGATGTTGTGGGTCGTGCTGGGGACGATATTCATCGGGGCGGTGCACGATTTCAGCGCACTCGCGGTGAGCCTCAAGGCGAGGGGTAAGTCCATTGGCATCGTCGCCGAGGGAATCATAGGCCGAAGGGCGAAGAGCCTCTTTCATGCCATCATTTTCTTCTTGATTGCGCTGGCGATGGGAGTCTTCGTGCAGGTCGTGGCGCAGCTCTTCTCTCGAGCTTTCTACCCCGAGGCGGTGTTGCCGAGCGCCGCGCTGGTGATCCTGGCCGTGGGCGTCGGCGTCTTGTTCTACAAGAAGGGCATCGCCCTCGGACCTCTGACCGCCGTGGGCTTCTCCCTCACCCTCGTCGCCGTCTACCTCGGTCGAGTTCTGCCGGTGCCCGATGTGAGTGTATCGGGATGGAGCTACTTACTGCTCGGCTACGCCTTCGCCGCCTCGGTGCTGCCCGTCTGGCTACTGTTGCAGCCGCGCGATTTCCTGAACTCACTCCTCCTCTACCTGGGTCTCGCCGCCGTGCTGCTCGGATTCACGATCATGAATCCGAGTTTCGTAGCACCTGCTTTCGACCCCGCGCCGCCAGGAGCGCCACCGCTCTATCCTTTCGTCTTCATCGTGATCGCCTGCGGAGCCGTCTCCGGCTTCCACGCTCTCGTATCCTCGGGGACGACGGCCAAGCAGCTCGACAGGGAGGAGGATGCCGCCTTCGTCGGATACGGCGGGATGGTCGGAGAGAGTATTCTTGGACTCGCCGCGGTGCTGGCCTGCACCGCGGGCTTCGCAAGCTCGGAGGCCTGGAGAGCTCATTACTCGAACTGGCAGACGGCGGACGGGCTCGCTCCGAACCTCGACGCATTCATCACCGGCTCGGGGAATTTTCTCGCCCATCTGGGGATTGCTCCCGAGCTTGGGCGGGCCTTCGTGGCGCTGGTCGCGGTGTCGTTCGCCTTGACCACGCTCGATTCGGCGACGAGGCTTCTGCGTTACAACATCGAGGAGGTCGCGGAGACGATTCGGCTTCCTTTCCTGGGCAACCGCTATCTCGCCACCAGTGTAGCCGTCGCCGCGATCGGCTTTTTTGCCCTGCTGGAGATCGATGGCCGCCCCGCGGGGGTCGCTCTGTGGGCCGTCTTCGGCACGACGAACCAGGTATTGGCGGCGCTGACGCTTCTCACGGTCACGATTTACCTGTTCGCCCGAAAAAAGAATTACCTCTATACGCTCGTCCCCATGGCGTTCATGCTGGTGACGACCCTCGTCGCCATGATCGCCAACGTAAAACGGTTCTACCTGGAAGGAAACTATCTGTTGCTCGGGGTGGGTTCGTCGGTGCTGGTGCTCGCTGTTTGGCTCGTCGTCGAGGGCGCGATCAAGTTCACCCGGGGCCGCTCCCAAGCGCTATCCGGTTTGAAGGACGCCGAGCTCGCCTAGCTCAAAACCTCAGCGCGCGCAGGTCAGATGCCTGCCTCCGTCGATGCTCATCGTCGCTCCCGTAATCCATCCCGCCTCGTCCGAGGCGAGAAAACAGATGAGGGCGGCCAAGTCGGCCGGTTGCCCCACCCGTCCGATGGGATGTGTCGTCTTGCTCCGTTCGAGAAAGCTCTCGTAAGCGGCTTCGTCCAGTCCCCCCTGGCGATGCAGCTCGGTGAGAACGACCCCCGGATTGACCGCGTTGACGCGGACTCCCTGAGGCGCGAGCTCGAGGGCGGAACAGCGCGTCAGCTGATCGAGTGCCGATTTGCTCGAACAGTAGGCGAGAACTCCGGGGAACGAGCGCAGGCCGTTGACGCTCGAAACATTGACGATGTTTCCTTTACGCGGCAGGAGGTGAGGCAGAGAGAGCTGCATCAGATGAAACACGGAGACGACATTGATATCGAACATGGCGTTCCACGACTCGAGGGCAGTGTTCTCGATGGTTCCGAAGGCGATGATTCCCGCAGCGTTGACGAGGATATCGAGCCCACCGAAACCCGAGGCGGTCTGGTCGATGAGTTTCCGACGGTCGCTCTCTCTGGTCACGTCGGCGGCGATGGCCCTCGCCGTTCCACCCGACTGCTCGATCTCGGAAACGAGCTGCGAAAGCCGGCTCTCTCGCCGAGCCGTGACCGCGACGGTCGCACCCTCGGCCGCGAGACGCCGTGCCGTTTCCCTGCCGATGCCGCTCGAAGCGCCCGTCACGAGCGCGATCTTCCCCTCGAATCGCCTGTCTGCCATTACGACCTCCTTCACGTTACGGAACAGCCTATCGCGATGGGCGAGGAGGGAACAATGGAGGAAGGACCGGGGTTGGGACCCGTCGTGCGACAATACTGGCTCCTATGCCGGAGCTCCCTGATGTGACGGTCTACGTCGAAGCGATCGAAGCGCGCACCCGGGGCCATCTCTTCGAAAATCTGCTCCTCGGGAGTCCCTTCGTCCTCCGCTCCACCTCTCCGGCGCCTTCGGACCTCGAGGGCAGACGGGTCGTGGGCGCTCGGCGAATGGGCAAGCGGGTCGTGATCGGACTCGAGGACGAGCGTTTCATCGTGATTCACCTCATGATCGCGGGACGGCTTCATTGGAAAGACCAACAGGCGTCCCGCCCCGCACTCCCGAAAAAACGCGGGCTCGTGAGGTTCGATTTTTCCTCGGGTACGCTGACTTTGACCGAAGCGGGCTCCAAGAAACGGGCATCGCTCCATCTCGTGGTCGGGAACGACCATCTCGCCGCCCTCGATCCCGGGGGAGCCGAAGTGCTCGAATCGAGCCTCGGCGATTTTTCCCTGTCGCTGGCGCGCGAGAACCATACGTTGAAACGCGCTCTCACCGACCCGCGAGTCGTCAGCGGTATCGGAAACGCCTACTCCGACGAGATCCTTCACCGCGCCAAGCTCTCGCCGGTTCAATGGACCTCGCGTCTCAGACCAGAGCAGGTCGTGCGCCTCTACGAGGCGACGCGAGCCACGCTGCTCGAGTGGACCGAAGCGTTGCGTCGCGAGGCGGGTGATGCTTTTCCCGAGAAAGTGACGGCGTTTCGGCCGAAGATGGCCGTTCATGGTCGCTATGGAAAGCCCTGCCCCGATTGTGGGACTCCGGTGCAGCGGATCGCCTACGCCGAAAACGAGACGAACTACTGCCCGAAATGCCAGACGGGAGGGCGATTGCTCGCCGATCGCGGCCTGTCGCGGCTGCTCCGAGGCGACTGGCCGAGGAGCCTCGAAGAGATGGAGGAACGGAAGATTCAGCTCAAACGGTGAATAACCAGCTAATTCGACAGGTTCTCCGGGGATGACCTCTCGAGGAGAGCGACCAGCCCGTGGCCGGCCTTCGGGGTCCCGACTTTGCTCTCGAGGACGATCTCTTTCGCCGATATCTTCTGCCCGTAGAGTTTCCGGTTGGCGCCGTCGTCGGGCCGCAACGTCGAGCCTTCCAGGGAGATTCCCGCGAAGAGGCCTCGGGAGCGTGAGTAGGTGAGGATCTCCGCGTGCATCGTGGCGTCGGTTGCTGCTCCGGTCGCCCTTCCCTTGGGTCCGGCCGCGGCCGATGCATCGACGCCGAGCTTGACCTTACTCTTGAGCAGGGCCTGCACCCCCTTGGGGTTCATCACCAGCAGAAGGAAATCCGTCGATTGGCCGCCGAGTTGGAGACCGATGTTGCCGCCTTCGAGCCGGTACATGGCCGGTGCTCCCCATGAAAGGGAGAAGTCTCGCCCTCCCCGGCACACCATCGCGCCCTTCCCGTAGCTCCCACCGATTCCCAGGGCGAACTTCTTGACCGAGGGCAAGACGACGATGCATTCCGCTTTGTCGAGAAGCTCCTGGGGAATGCCATCGGGGATATCGAGGATTTCCTCGACCACACGAGCGGAGTCGTACAGCCGCTCGACTTCGTTGCTCTGACCGAAGACGCCCATCGAGCCGAGCGCAATCGGGATCGCGACCGATCGGGTCCGGAGTCGTTTCATCCTGGCTCTCCTTCCTTTCGGAGCTTTGCCAGCTCGCCAATGACGTAACCGAAGACGCAGGTCGACCAGAACGCGGCGGGGAATACTCCGATGCAGAAGAGGAGCAAACCGAACTGGGCGACGAATGCGCTGACGACAATGGTAATCAGGGCGAGGATATAGATCGATCCGTTCTGACGAATGAAATCCAGGTTCTCCTTGATCTCGAATGCGGCCCCGAAACGGGAGGTCCTGATAAAGCCGACGAAAGCCGTCGGCAAGTAAACGACCATCGAAAGCGAAAGGCAGAAGACGATGACGAAACCGCCGACGAGCGCCGGAATTCCGATGAAGGCTATCTCCTCGGGTCTCACCCTTCCATCGCGTCCGAGGAGGACACCGCCGAGAAGGGCGAAAGCGACGAGCAGTCCGAGCAAGATCACGGGAAGCTTGTGCGCGAGCGAGATCCCGATTCCCTTGAGACCCTCTCGAAACAGCGACGGAAAATCGTCCCACTCCGGTAGAGGAGGTGTCTTTTCCTCCATCGTGTGCCGGGCCAGAGCCATCGCGTAGCCAGTCAGGAACACCGTTCCGATCAAGAAGGGGCTGAGGAAAGCGAAAAGCGATCCGATGACGAGCTTCGGCACCCATTTGGGGTCCTCGAAGAAAAACGCGAGCGCCCGCGAGACGTCGAAACGCTGGGGGAGAGCTCGGGGGCTCGCACCACTCTCCATGATTCTTCGAATATCATAGCAAAGTACTCTGACTGCAAAGGTTTGTGGCGACGATGTGCAAAGTTATTGATTCGCGCCACGAACGGGTTCTAAAGTTAGGCTCATGAGCCGATCGATCAGAAACCCTTTGGGAGCCCGGAGACCGCTCCATACGCGAGATGGCAAGGCCGACCTGTTCTCGCTGGAGCTCCTCGAAAAAGCTGGCCTCGGACGCGTTTCGTCGATGCCGATCAGCGTGAAGATCCTGCTCGAGGCCGTTCTTCGCCATTGCGACGGGAAACTCGTACGCGAGGAGGACGTCCGGTCGCTGGCCCGCTGGAACGCGAGAAACCCAGGAGACGACGAGGTGCCGTTCCAGCCCGCTCGCGTCATTCTGCAGGACTTCACCGGAGTGCCGTCCATCGTCGATCTCGCCGCGATGCGCTCCACCATGCAAAGACTGGGTGGCGATCCGGCGCTCATCAATCCCGCCGTGCCCGTTGACCTGGTCATCGATCATTCGGTGCAGGTCGATGTGTTCGGCACACCGCTCGCCCTTTCCCGCAACGCGGAGATCGAGTTCGAGCGAAATCGCGAGCGCTACGAGTTCCTTCGATGGGGGCAACAGGCGTTCGACAACTTTCGCGTGGTTCCGCCGGCGACGGGCATCGTTCACCAGGTGAACCTGGAGTACCTCGCCAAGGTCGTCATGAAGTCCGAGGAGGACGGTGAGGCGGTGCTTTATCCCGACACCCTCGTAGGCACAGATTCCCACACGACGATGATCAATGGGCTGGGCGTCCTCGGATGGGGTGTGGGGGGCATCGAAGCCGAAGCCGCCATGCTGGGTCAGCCCTCCTATCTGTTGATGCCTCGAGTCGTCGGCTTCCGGCTCGATGGCAAGCTCGGCGAAGGGGTGACGGCGACGGACCTCGTTCTGACGGTCACCGAGATGCTCCGGAAGAAGGGGGTAGTGGATCAATTCGTCGAGTTCTATGGAAGCGGCCTTTCACAGATGTCACTTCCCGATCGGGCAACGGTGGCGAACATGTCGCCGGAGTACGGAGCGACCATGGGTTTTTTCCCCGTGGACGAGGAGACTCTTCGTTACCTTCGAAGAACCGGGCGGACCGAGGAAGAAATCCGTCGAGTGGAGGCTTACTGCAAGGATCAGGGTCTGTTCCGGACCGACGATGCTCCCGAGCCTGAGTTTACCGATACGTTATCGCTCGACCTTGGCACTGTCGAGCCGAGCCTCGCTGGACCGAAGCGGCCGCAGGACCGGGTGTCGCTGGCGTCGATGAAGAGCTCGTTTCGGACCTCCCTCACCGCCTCTACCAAGAATCGCGGCTTCGGCCTCGACTCCGAGGCACTTTCCCGGGTTGCCACGGTTCAATTCAACGGGACGCGAGAGAACCTAGGTCATGGAGCCGTGGTAATCGCCGCCATTACGTCCTGCACCAATACCTCCAACCCCTCCGTCATGCTCGGAGCGGGGCTCCTGGCGAAGAAAGCAACCGAGCGCGGTCTCAAAGTACCGCCCTACGTCAAGACATCGCTCGCGCCGGGCTCAAAAGTCGTTACCGAGTATCTGAAAGAAGCCGGGCTCTTGCCCGCCCTCGCCGATCTCGGCTTCCACCTCGTGGGCTATGGGTGCACGACCTGTATCGGCAACAGCGGTCCGCTCCCCGATCCGGTGGCGGCCGCGGTCTCCGAGGCCGAGTTGGTGGCGGCCTCGGTTCTGTCCGGGAATCGGAACTTCGAAGGCCGGATCCACCCCCTCGTGCGCGCGAACTACCTCGCGTCGCCTCCTTTGGTGGTGGCCTACGCGCTCGCCGGCACCGTCGATCTCGATCTGTCGACCGAGCCTCTCGGTACCGACGTCGAGGGTAAGCCGGTCTTCCTGTCGGAAATCTGGCCCAAGGCGGAAGAAGTGCGACGGGTAATGGACGAGGCGATCCGCCCCGAGATGTTCTCCAAGATGTACCAGAACGTGTGGGATGGCAACGAGGTGTGGAATCGCGTTCCCGTATCGGGAGGAAAGCTCTACCCGTGGAGCGAGACCTCGACTTACATTCAGGAACCGCCTTTCTTTACCGAGCTCGCGCGCGAGCTCCCCGAGGCGAAGGACATCGAGGGAGCGAAAGTGCTCGCGCTGCTCGGTGACAGCGTGACGACCGACCACATCTCACCGGCGGGTGACATTGCCAACGATTCACCCGCGGGGCGTTACCTGCGGGAACGAGGTCTGGAGAAGAAGGATTTCAACTCCTACGGCTCGCGTCGCGGTAACGATCGCGTCATGGTTCGCGGGACTTTCGCGAACATCCGGATCAAGAACTTGCTCGTCCCCGGCATCGAGGGCGGAGTCACGGTGCACTTTCCCACCGGCGAGCAGATGTCCATCTACGACGCCGCGAGGCGCTACAAGAAGGAACAGACCCCCCTGATCGTCGTGGCCGGCAAGGAGTACGGTTCGGGATCCTCTCGTGATTGGGCCGCCAAAGGCACTCTCCTCCTGGGCGTCCGCGTCGTTCTCGCGGAAAGCTTTGAGCGAATTCACCGCGCCAACCTCGTGGGGATGGGAGTATTGCCCCTGCAGTTTGCCGATGGACAAAGTGCTTCGAGCCTCGGCATCTCGGGCCGGGAATCGTTCGACATCGGAGGGATCGCGGGAGACCTCTCTCCACGTCAGCGCTTCGAGGTGGTTGCCAGGCGGGACGACGGGACGAGAATCGAGTTCGCCGCCGTCAGCCGCCTCGACTCACAAATCGAGATCGAGTACTACCGAAACGGCGGAATTCTGCACACCGTCCTACGAGCTCTCCTGAGCCAGACTCAGTCGAACTCGAAAGGGTGAGGCGGGGGCGAGCCGTCTTTCTCCGCCTTCTCGAAGGCCTCCTTGAACTTCTTCTCCAGAAGCTCATCGCGGTTCTCGTGTTCACGAAAGGCCTGAGCGAAGCGGTCCTCGGCTTCCGCCGTTCGTTTCTTGTCGTCGAGGACGGCCTCCTCGAAACTCTTGGCCGGGCCCCGTCCCGGTTTGTCGTGGGACAAGACCGAACCGGTTTTGTGGTCTACGAGGATCTTCGTTCCACAGGACGGACACTGGAGATGGAAATCCTTCGTTAGCATAGCCATGATAGGCTAGCACAGCGAAGGGGTCATTTCATGAGCCATCACCACGACGCCGAGTTGATTATCCGCTTCTACGAGCTACGCCGGGAGCCACGGCTGCGGGAGGCCCGCTCGTTCGTGCTCGGACGTTTCCGCGCCAAGGACGCGAAAGAGCTGAACGAGATCTGCCCTCCTGGGTCGGACGAGAATGCCTACTTCCGGCAGGTCATCAGCTATTGGGACATGATCGCCGCGATCGTCAAGCGACATCTCGTGGACAAGGAGCTGTTTTTCGAGACCAACGGCGAGATCACCGCCGTGTGGGAAAAGGTCAAGCATCTCGTGCCCGAGCTCAGAGAGTCGTTCAAGAATCCCAACTTTCTCGCTAACTTCGAGGAGGTCGCGAAGCAGCGAGAGGCCTATCTCGAAGAAAAGAGCCCGGGCTATCTGGAGTCATTGCGGGTGCGACTCGGAGCGGCTTGAGCGGCCACCTGCTCCGAAGTGAGGCCGTAGAGCGGTTTTGTCTCCACGCCCATGAGACCCAGATAGGTATAGATCTGTCCGCGGTGATGGATCTCGTGCTCGATCATCAGGCGTAGCCACTTCCACACGGTGATGGGGCTTCCCGCCGGAGTCGTGCATCTCGAGCTCAGCTCGGCCGGCGTGAGCCCGCGAAAGATCTCGAGCGACTCTTCGTGACATTGGTCGAGGAATCGCATCACTTCCTCTCGTCCATCGGCCAGCTCCTTACCGCAACCCTCGTATCGACTGGGTCTGCCGCGAACGTTCTCGGCGTACATGAACCGCTCGATGGCGGCGAGGTGGCGGATGAGATCCGCGAAAGTGAATTTTCCCGGAACCGGGGATCGGTCGAACGACTCGTCGGGGATGAGTGAGATTACACGCTTGGTTCTGCTTCTCACTTTCTCGTAGTAATCGAGGAATGGCTCGATGGTCGTTATCTCCATGGTCAGCCTGCTAGGATGCCGGTGAGTACGTGGGTGTCGATATTGCCTCCGGATACGATACACACGATTCTCCGTGCGTCGATCTGCCCCGACAGCGCCACGGCGAGCGCGCAGGCGCCGGCTCCTTCCGCCACGACACGATTGCGCTCGACGAGCAAGCGGATGGCGGTGGCGATCTCGCTCGTCGATGCGGTGAAGGCTCCACTCAATAGAGACTGCGCGAAAGGCCACATTTTGGGGAGAAGCCTCTCGCTCCCGATGCCGTCGACGAAGCTCGGTCGACGCTCGACGGACGTCATTTCCCCCTTCGCTAGCGAAGCCGTCAGAGGTGCGGCGGTGTCGACTTCCGCGCCGTAAACCCGGATCCTCGATGCACGCTGCGCGAGGGCGCTCGCGATTCCCGTGGCGAGGCCTCCGCCACCCCAGGGGATGACGACGGCATCGGCGTCGGGCAGGTCATCGAGGATCTCGAGACCGATGGTGCCGTTGCCGGCCATCACCGGCTCGTCCTCGACCGGATGGAAGAAACGCCCCTCGATCCCGGCAAACCGCCTCTCGGTCAGGCACTGCCACCAGCGGTCGAAGGGCACCGGCACAGAGCGAGCGCCGAGTCGCTCGATGGCCGCGAGCTTGGTTCGGGGCGCGGTGTCGGGAACGATGATGGTGCAGGGTACTCCTCTTTCCCTCGCTGCCCAGGCGACTCCCTGGGCCCAGTTGCCCGCGCTCGCGGTGAGGACGCCGGCCTCGATCTCGGCGTCGGATACCGAGCGAAAGGCATTGATGGCGCCTCGGATCTTGAACGACCCGATCGGCTGCAAGTTCTCGAGCTTGAGGAAGATATCTCTCGTCGATTCGGGATGGTCGAGTCGTACGAGCGGCGTGCGGAGGGCCAGGCCCGAGATGGCCTCTCGCGCCCTCTCGATGTCCTCGATGGGAACCACGTTCCATGTGTATCACGACACCGCGGCGCTGGTAGAATGCATCCGTGCTTCTCGTCCTGGACGTCGGCAATACGAAGACGATGATCGGCGTATACGGCTCGGACGCCTGGGTGGCGGATTGGCGGATAAAGACCCACCTCGACCATCTCGCGGACGAGTACTATGTGCTCGTCAAGGCGCTCTTGGGGGACCGGGGACTTTCTTTTCGAGAGATCACGGGTGCGGTCATCGCGAGCGTCGTTCCGCCGATGACCGCCATCTTCGAAGAGCTCGTCCTTCGGATTCTCGGGCAGCCACCGGTGATCGTCGGACCGGGGATCGAGGTCGGTGTCGGCATTCGCATCGACAACCCGTCCGAGCTCGGTGCCGACCGCGTGGCGAACACCGCTGCGGTCCACGAGCTCTACGGCGGTCCCGCCATCGTGCTCGACCTCGGAACGGCGACGACCTTCGACGTCGTTTCCAAGGACGGTGACTATCTCGGAGGCGCCATCGCGCCCGGCCTGGGCATCTCTGCCGACGCCCTGGTGCGCCGGACCGCCAAGCTCCCGAAAGTCGAGCTCCAGCTCCCGCTGAGGGCAATCGGACAGAGCACCGTAGCCGCGATGCAGTCCGGGCTGGTCATCGGTTACGTAGGGCTCGTGAAGGAGCTCGTCGGCCGCCTCAAGAAGGAGCTTGGGGGCTCGCCCAAGGTCATCGCCACCGGCGGCATGGCAGAGATGGTGGCCGAATGGACCGAGGTCATCGACGTCGTGCACCCGCGCCTCACGCTCGACGGCATCCGGATCATCTACGAGCTGAACGTCGATGCTTCGAAAATCCGATGAGGGCTCGTGCCGACGGTGAGGATTGGATACTGACGGCGAAGCGCGGAGCAACGAGATCGTTCCAACTAACGGATCAGCTCGAGCTCGGGTGCCTCACCGATTACACCCGCCGCTACGCCGCGTGAGAAGAGCTCCCCGAGCGCCTTCTCGCCGGCTTCCCCCATGTCTAGCGTCAGGTGCGAGACGTACATCTTCACGAACCGGCGGCCGAGCTCACGTCCGAGCCCTCGCCCGAACTTCAAGGCATAGCTGAGCGCCTCTTCCTCGTGGTCGTAGGCCCACTCGATGCTATCTCGCATCGCACGGTTGATCTCGACCGCGAGCTCGCGACCGAGATCGCGCCTGACGACGTCGAGTCCGAGAGGAAGCGGAAGCCCCGTTTCCGCGTGCCACCTCTCTCCGAAGTCCTCGATCTTGTAAAAGCCCTCGTCACCATAGGTGAGCTGACCCTCGTGAATCAAGACGCCGGCATCGGCCTCACCCTTCCCCACCGCCTCGAAAATCCGATCGAAAGGCAACACCACCGGTTCGAAAGGGGGGAGATAGATGCGCGCGAGCAAGGCGGCCGTCGTTTTTTCGCCCGGGATGGCAACTCGCTTTCCCCGGAGTGCTTCGATGTCGGATCTCTCCTTGGTGACGACGATGGGACCGTAGCCTTCACCCATGCTCGCGCCCGTCGCCATGATCCAGTACTTGCTCGACACGTCGAGAAAAGCATGAGCGGAGATGGCGGTGACCTCGAGCTCTGCCCTCACCGCACGACGGTTGAGGCTCTGGATGTCCTCCAGCACGTGCACGATCGAGTAGTCTCGGATGCGTACGGCGCCATTCGAGATCGCGCAGAACATGAACGCATCGTCGGGGTCGGGACTATGGCCGATGCGAAGCACCCGATCGCTCACGGATGGTCGGATTCTCCCGCTGGTGACGACTCCCGGCGATGTCCTTGACGAGAGAACGCTTTCTGCATCAACCGGCATTATATAACCAGGCGATCGGCTGTTCCCGATCTTCTCGGGATGGAAAGATCTGCTCCGAACTTGAGCGAGCGACGACCGCGAGATATCATGCCGCCTTCGCGTGTCTTCCACGAGTCACGTGCTCCCGCAGGAAACGAGAAAAGGGGTCGGACATTGCCGCTGAGACGAATCGTCGCGATCGGGGTTTTTCTGTCGGGTCTTTCTCTCGCGGGCTGCGAAGACCGCTCCCATCCGACAGGACCGACGACCCCGACAGCTTCGGGGCCTTTGAATCGCTCCGTCGGTACCGCTTCCGCTGCCGAGTCTTCCAGCAACGCGTCGACAACGGTCGCGCAGATCCTGGCCAACCCGGAGGAATTCCTCGGGCAAGAGGTCGATCTGCAGGGGACTCTGGTCGAGCCGTTTCCGACGGGTGAGTTTCTCTTCAGCGACAGCACGGGAAGCATTCCCGCGGACTTCGGTGCGGCGAGTCCGGCGCCCTCGCTGAACGTTCTGATTCGAATTCTCGGGACCGTTTCGCCAGGAATCGTGGGCGGATTTGCCGTCAAGGTTGCCGTGATTTCCTGGGAGACGGCGCCGGGGTTCGACTGTGACGATTTGATCGAGGCGCGTGCGCGGTTCACCGACCCGGGGTTCTCGTTTGGTAACGTCGTGGGACTCTACCTGGCTTACCGGGGAGCGCCGCCGGGTGAAAAGACGGTCGAGATTACATGGGACCAGCACAACCCCGCTGGCACCGTTCAGACGATCGCCGTCGGCGAGGGTAGGCCCGGTGAGGACGGCCTGTTCGACCTCGAAGGCGTCGTGGCGCACGAGTACAACAACGTTAAAGGCACGGAAGTAAAGAACGTACGGGCCGTGCTCTTTATCGAGGGCAGGGAGGGGAGCTGCACGCGGGCGCGCGATGTCACCGTCACCTCCGGCTCGGGGCCCGGCTCTGCGGGCGGGGGAACGCTGCAGGTGTCAATCGATGAGGGCGAGATGGTGCGATCCGGGGCCGTGTTCTCCGTGCGTGCCAAGATCTCGAATCAAACGCCTCAAACCAGAGACGTCGACGTTGTCTTCCAGACCCCGAACCGTGCTCGTATCGCCGAGACCCCGGGCTCCGGGTGCTCGGTGCTCGGCGCGGAGTTGATCGAGTGCACGGTCACGCTCCGCGGAGGAGAGGTGATTACCCGGGTCGTTCGCTATCGGGCGCCAGAAGTCACGGCGTCGACTTCGATAACGGGTGCCGTCACGCTCGTGTCCGGCCAGTTCGCTCCCGTCGTCGACTACAGAGTGACGGTCGTGCCGTAGCCATCTCCGGTTCACTCGTCGAATCGTGGAAGCGTTGACACGAGCGAGTTCGGAACGCTATATTCATCTTTCAGAAGATACCCCAAATCGAGAAGACGCTTCGAAAACGGACTTCCCAATGGCCGCTCACCACCCGTGCGACGAAAGGTCGCTTCGATGAAAGTGCGAGTTGTCGGCTGCTCGGGTGGGAGCGTAAAGGGTCGTTTCCTTTCCTGCTTTCTGGTGAATGAAGAGATCGCGCTGGATGCCGGTGGTCTCACGGGACCGCTCACCTTGGAGGAGCAACTCAGAGTCCGCCACGTGATCGTCACTCACACCCATCTCGATCACAACTGCGGCCTTCCGTTTCTGGTAGAGAACGCATTCGGTCGGCTGGACGAACCCATCACCGTCTACGGAATTCCCGCCGTCGTACAGAGCCTCCAGGCCCACATGTTCAACGACGTCATGTGGCCTGATTTCACCAAACTCCCGGGTCCCCACCGGCCGACCATGCGTTTCGAGCCAATCGAGGTGGAAGAGACGTTTCGCATCGACGGTCTCTCATTCACCCCAATCGAGGTGGAGCATCTCATACCCACGGTGGGGGTGCTGGTAGAGGACGAGGAGGGCGCGATCCTCTACACGAGCGATACGGGCCCCACCCATCGGGTATGGGAAGTGGCCTCCTCTCATCCACGCCTGAAGTGCGTCATCACCGAGGTGTCCTTTTCCAACGACGACGACGAGCTTGCCAAGTTGAGTGGCCACATGACGCCGAGCATTCTTGCCTCAGAGCTGGCCAAGCTCCACCGGGACGTTCCCGTGCTCATCACGCACACCAAGCCCAGCCACGTTCCAAGAATCGAGCGGGAGCTGCGCGCCCTCGGGCTGAGTAACGTCGAGCTCATCGAGCAAGGGAAGACGTATCAATTCTAGCCTGAGATGAAGCTTCTCCAAACGATCGGCTACTCCCTGGAGGAGGCTTTCGTGGAGCTTTGGCGCAATCGCCTCGTCAATTTCGTCTCGGTTCTCACGATCGCGATCACGCTCTTCATCGTGGGTATCTTTCTGTCGGTCTCCGCCAACCTGGAGGCTCTGGTCTCCGAATGGGCCAGTCGGGTTCAGCTCACACTCTACCTCGACGAGAACGTGGTGCCGGAAAGTGAAGCACATCTGTCGAGCCTGCTCCAGAAGAGCCCCGAGGTCGAGTCCTTCCAGCACGTCTCGAAGCAAGAAGCGATGGAACGGTTTCGGTCTTACTTTCCCGAGCTGGAAGCGCTGCCCGATCTCCTCGACGAGAACCCACTCCCCGCCTCGTTCGAGGTGAACCTTTCCGCCGCCTATCGAAACGCCGCACAGGTGCGTGCCCTGGCGACGAGATTCGGGTCGGTCGAAGGGGTCGCCGAAGTCGACTACGACCTGCTGTGGGTCGAGAGGCTCACGACGGTGATCGAGCTCATGCGAGTCGTCGGCCTGGCGATCGGTGGTGCGCTCGTCATCGCCTCGATGTTCACGATCTTCAACGTCATCAAGCTCACCGTCTATGGTCGGCAAGAAGAGATCGGGATCATGCGGTTGGTCGGGGCGACGCGAGGGTACATCCGTGGCCCTTTTCTCGTGGAGGGCGTGCTGCAAGGTGGCCTGGGAAGCGCGCTGGCTCTCGGCCTGCTCTACCTCTGCCACCAATTCCTGTTCGTGGAGGCGCTGCGGCGGTCTCAGCTCTTGCCCGCGGCGGACTGGATTCGCTTCGCTCCGCCAAGTGCCTGGACGGCCATCGTCCTTGGCGGTATGGGAGTGGGATTCGTCGGCAGCTTGCTTTCGGTACGAAAATTCCTGTCGAGCCCGGTCTAAGTTTCGATCTTGCTCGGGTTACGACTCCACCAGGCGTCCCTTCTCCAGACAAATGACACGCTTGCCCATCCGGTTGATGAGATCGCGGTCGTGAGTGGCGACCAGCACCGTCGTGCCGCGGGCGTTGATCTCCTGAAACAGGGACATGATCTCGACCGCCAGCTCGGGATCCAGATTTCCCGTGGGCTCGTCGGCCAGGAGGAGCACGGGCTCGTTTATGAGCGCCCGAGCGATGGCGACTCGCTGCTGCTCTCCTCCGGAAAGTTGCAGCGGATAGGCGTGGAGCTTGTGATGTAGACTGACTTGTTTGAGAATCTGAAAAGCTCGTCTCTTTCTTTCCGCCTTGGCCACGCCCAGAACCCGGAGGACGAAGGCGACGTTCTCGAACACCGTCTTGCGCCTGAGGAGCTTGAAGTCCTGGAAGACCACGCCGATGTCGCGCCTGAGAAACGGGATCTTGGTCTCGGGAATGGCCGAGACATTCCTGCCATTGACCAGGATCTGGCCCTGGGTGGGCGTTTCCTCACGAAAGATCAGCTTGAGAAAAGTCGTCTTGCCCGCTCCGCTCGGGCCGGTCAGGAAAACGAACTCGCCTTTGTCGATCTCGAGCGTGATGTCGCAAAGAGCCTGATTGTCACGGCCGTATTGCATCGACACGTGAAAGGTCTGAATCATTCCGCGACCAGCATCTTCAGCAGCAAATCCCGCACGAGCTTGGGGTTTGCCTTGCCCTGGGAAAGCTTCATGACCTGGCCGACGAGGAAGCCGAGCACCTTCTCCCGTCCCCCACGATACTCATCGGCCTGCTTCTTGTGCTGCTGGAGCACCTGTCGAACCCAGGGCTCGAGCTCTCGAACGTCGGAAATCTGGGTCAGCCCCGAGCGCTCGACGATCTCTTCCGGCCCGCTACCCGAAGCGAACATTTCGTCGAAGACCTCTTTGGCAACTTGGCCGCTTACCTTCCCTTCGTCGACGAGGCGGATCAGCCGCCCCAGCGCTTCCCCGTCGATGGTCAGCGCGGAGATTTCCGTGCCCGTCTCCTTGAGCTTGCGCAGAAGCTCGGTCATGACCCAGTTGCTTGCGGCTTTCGGATTCATCGACACTCTTGCCGCTGTCTCGAAGAACTCGGCAAGCTCGCGAGAGCTGGTCAGAAGGCTTGCGTCGTAGGACGGAAGCCCATATTCCAAAGCGAACCGCTCACGTTTTGGTGCGGGAAGCTCGGGAAGAGCTCTCTCGATTTCGCCGAGAAACTGACGTTCGAGCTTCAGCGGGGGAAGGTCGGGGTCGGGGAAATACCGATAGTCGTGAGCTTCTTCCTTGCTTCTCATCGACACGGTCCGCTCGGACGCAGAGTCGTAGAGTCGGGTCTCCTGGTGCACCGATTCGCCCGATTCGAGCACCGCGATCTGACGGTCGACTTCGTAGGTGAGCGCCTGGAGAAGGAAACGAAACGAGTTCAGGTTCTTGACCTCGACTTTCGTGCCGAGTGCCGACGCCCCCTTGAGACGCACGGAGACGTTGGCGTCGAAGCGAAAGTTGCCCTTTTCCATGTCCGCGTCCGACGTCTCGGTGTACTCCAAGATCTCTTTGAGGGCTCGAGCGTAGGCCACCGCCTCCTCCGGGCTCGACAGATCCGGCTCGCTGACGATCTCGATGAGGGGGACGCCACTTCGGTTGAAGTCGATCGCGCTCTTCGTTTCCGCATCGGAGAAGCCTTCATGAAGGAGCTTCCCCGCGTCTTCTTCGATGTGGATGCGCTCGATGCGGGTCCGTTTCGCTTCGACCGAAATGCAGCCCTTCGTCGCCAGAGGACGATCGTACTGCGAGATCTGGTAGCCTTTGGGGAGATCCGGGTAGAAATAATTCTTGCGCGCGAACACCGACTCCTCGTGGATCTGGCAACCCACCGCCAGGGCCATCCGTGTCGCGAGGCGCACCGCGTTGCGGTTCAGCACCGGAAGCGCCCCGGGAAGGCCGAGGCAAACCGGGCAGACGTTCGTATTCGGAGGATCCCCGAAGCGAGCAGGGCATCCGCAGAAGAGCTTGGTCCGGGTCATCAGCTGCGCATGACACTCGAGACCGATGACGGTCTCGTAGGCTTCGCTCACGTGAAGGCCCGCTCCGACTCGCCGTATAGCTCGTCGATCAGGTGCTTGTAGCGCGACTCCACCACGGACCGCTTCACCTTCATCGTGGGCGTCAGCTCTCCTCCCTCGATGGAGAACTCCTCGGCGAGCACGTAGACTTTCTTGATCTTCTCGTGCTGGGGTAGCCCGCTGCATTGATTTTCGACCTGCTCGTTGATGAGCTCTCGAACTTTCGGGTGGGAGGCCATCTCGTGGCGGTCGCTCGACGGCAGAGAGTTCTCGCGGCACCAGGCGGTGAGCCTCTCGAAGTCCGGAACCACCAGAGCCGAGGGGAAACGACGTCGATTTCCCACCACGACGACCTCGGCGATGAAGGCGTTCGTCTTGAGGAGGCCCTCGATGGGCTGGGGAGCGATATTCTTCCCTCCGGAAGTGATGATGATGTCCTTCTTGCGATCGGTGATGCGGAGAAAGCCGTCACTCGAGAGCTCACCGATGTCGCCGGTATGAAGGAAGCCACGCTCGTCGATCGTTTCGCGACTGGCTTCGTCCTGTCCCCAATAGCCTTTCATGACGTTCGGTCCCCGCACGAGGATTTCACCGTCTTCGGCGATCTCGACTTCGACGCCGGGAATGAGTTGACCCACCGTGCCGAAACGGATGCGGTCGGGACGGTTCACCGAGATGACCGGTGAGGTTTCGGTGAGTCCGTACCCCTCCACGATGGTAATCCCCGCGGCCCAGAAGAACTTCGCGATCTCCGTCGGGAGCGGAGCGGAGCCGGACACGAAGAATCGCAGTCTTCCCCCAAGCCTGCGATGGAGCTTCCCGAATACGAGTGCCGTCGCCATCTTGTATTTGAGCTCGAGCCCCGGTGGCGCACTCTCTCCCCGAAGCCGGAACTCGCCGTGCGCGCTGCCGGTGGCCACGGCCCAGTGGAAGATCCTCTTCTTCACCGCGCTGCCTTTTTCCACCGATTCCTTCACTTTCGCGTAGAGCTTCTCGTAGAACCGGGGAACCATCGTCATCACCGTCGGGCGGATCTCGCCGATGTTCTCCACCACATGCTCCAGACTCTCGGCGATCGCGACCGTCGCCCCCGCGGCGGGAAAGAGGTAATGCGCGACCATGCGCTCGAAAACATGGCAATAGGGTAGGGCCGAAAGCGCGACGTCATCTCTTCCGACAGGAAGGACCTCGAGGCTCGCCTTCACGTTGGAGACGAAGTTACTGTGGGTGAGCATCACGCCTTTCGGCTCACCCGTCGTACCCGAGGTGTAGATGATGCTGGCGAGGTCGTCGGGAGTCACTTCCGCTCCGAGCTTCGTCGCCAGATCGGGATCGGATTTCTCCCTCTCTCGGCCTTTCTCTTCCAGAGACGTTATTGCGACGGCCTCGCCCAGGGGAGTATCGAGGCTGATGATCCGTTCGACCTTCGTCAGGCTCGAGCGCACGCCGCCGATCTTCTCCTGCTGCCCGCGATCCGAGACCACGACGAGCCGCGCACCCGAGTCGCGCACGATGTAGGAGACCTGCGGACCGGGAAGCGTTGCGTAGAGTGGGACGTTCGCCGCCCCGAGAATCTGCAGAGCGGCGTCCACCAGGAACCACTCGTGACGATTCTCGGACAGCAGGGCGACGCGATCGCCCCGGCGGATCCCGATCTCGTGAAATCCGAGCGCCAAGCGCCTCGACCTCAGAAGCCAGTCGGCCGAGGAGATTCGATGCCAAGAGCCGCCCTTCTTGAACATCAGGGCGTCGGGCTTCTGATAGGTTTCGGCTGCCCAAACGAGAAGTTGATTGAGCGTCTCGAACTCCATGAGTCACCTCGGGTTGCGCCGGATGTTAGCACAGGCCGCAGCGCCTCTGAGTCGGCCGGCGCCTGCTATAATCGCGCGTGTCGCGTTGCGATTCGTTTTTCATCGGACTCGGCTCCAACCTCCAAGATCCGAATTCTCAACTGGATCGTGCTCTGCGGTCGCTCCAAGTAGCAAATGTCGAATTGTGCCAGACCTCAAGCCGGTACCGTTCCGAGCCCGTCGGGGGGCCCCCGCAGCCCTGGTTTTTGAACCAGGTGGCCCGGGTCCGATTCGTCGATGCGCCTTTGGCCTTGTTGCGCCTATGCCAATCCATCGAGCGGCGCCAGGGCCGGGAGCGCAGGCTCATGAATGGTCCCAGAACGCTGGACGTGGACTTGCTGTTATCCGGAGACCTGGTTCTCGATTCACCGGCATTGAGCCTGCCTCATCCACGGCTCGGCGAGCGGCGCTTCGTGCTCGTTCCTCTGGTCGAGATCGCGCCCCGAGTGATCGACCCGCGCTCGGGGCTTTCCCTGGAAGAGCTGCTCCGTCGGTGTGAGGATCGAAGCGTCGTCGAGCGTGTCGGAGCTTGAGAGACATGCGGTTTCGCTATATCGCGATCGAAGGCCCTCCGGGGCTCGGCAAGACCGGCCTGGCGCAACGGCTTTCCGAGAAGCTCGAGGGTGAAAGCGTGCTCGATGAGGAGCTCAACCCGTTCTTCGACGACTTCCTCGCTGGGCGCTCCGGTTCTGCCTTCCAGGCCCAGATTTTCTACTTGATGAACCGTTACCTGAAGCTCAGCCGCCTGTCGCAGAGAGAGCTCTTCAAGGGTGTCGAGATCGCTGACTTCATAATGGCGAAAGACCGGATTTACGCCTACCTGAACCTGGATGATACCGAGCTGATGCTCTACGAGAAGATTTACCCTACGATTGCGGCGACCGTCCCCGCGCCGGAGATCGTGATCTACTTGCAGGCGCCAGCGAGCACGCTGCTCAAACGGCTGCGACGCGGAGCCTCGAGAGTCCCCGACGACGAGGCGGTGCGCGAGATCGTCCGGGCCTACGACTACTTTTTTTTTCACTACTCGGCGACCCCCCTCTTGATCGTGAACTGCTCCGAGGTCGATTTCGCCCGGCCGGAGACGAAGCTCGACGATTTGATCGCGGAGATCGCGCTCATGTCCGGCGGGACCCGTTACTACGTGCCTACAGCGGGTTGAATGCTTGCCATCGCTCCCGAGCGCGTGCTAGCCTGTAACCGTCGATTCATCCAAAACTCATAACGATCGCACCCGCCCATGGGTCGTCTTGTTTTCGATTGTTCGAAGCTGGAGGTCTAGCCATGAACAACGTTTCCCAATCGAAATCCCACCCATGGGGAGTTCGCCCCCCCCTCCACCGACGGCAGTACGTCGTCGACAAGCCGTTTCAGGCCCGGCTGATCGGAACGCTGATGGCGATCTGGCTCGCGAATTCCGCGTTTTTCATGATCGTCTTTTATTTCTTCTATGAGGGGCATTTGCAGCGGTTCTACGATCTCGTGCCCAAGCCGGGGCCCGTGCCGCTGCTGACGCTTCCGACGCTGTATGGCATCACCATCGGGTTCGTGGTCGCCTTCGGTTTCGTCGTGCTCGCCATCGTGGGGTTGTACATGAGCAACCAGATCGCCGGGCCCCTCTACCGGGCCAAGCTGAGCATGGATCGCGTTGGCCAGGGAGACTGGAGCTTCAACCTGCGGTTCCGTCAGCGGGATTTCCTTCGGGATCTTCCCGGCAGCTTCAACGCCATGCTCGCCGGTCTCCGTCAGCAGGCGGAGTCCGAGGTCGATGAGCTCAAGATGATCGAAACCTGTGAGGAGCTCGCCGAAGCGAAGCGACTCGTGCGGAATCTAAGGGAAAGGCGAGAGGCCCAACTGGGTCTCCCCATCGGCGAATCGGGAGATCCAGAAGCGGAACCCGTGTCCGCTGCCGTTCACTGAAACTGGTACCCGGGTGGCGTCGACGGGCTCGGGAAGAAAACGAGTAGAATTGCCGCAGATGGCCAAAAACGACGGGAATCCCTTCACGAGAGGCGTCCGGTACGAAGAAGTGCTCGGCGTGGACCGTTCGAAGGTGCGCGAGCGAATAAGAAGGCGCGAAGAGGCGCAGGCCGGCGAGCCACTCCTGACCGCGACCGATCTCTTCGGGGACATCATCGAGGGTTTTCGGGACGGCTCGGACGCTTCCTCCGACTCGCGCGAGACATCCGTCCGACGGGCCGTCACCGAGGCCGACACCGATCCCTATCCCCGAGCGGTAGAGAGTTATTCGTTGCTCGACGCCGCCTACGCGACACTCGGAAACGATCCTCGTTCTCACCGTGCCACCGAGCGTCACGAGGAAGCATCGGGGACGCGGTCCGACGGCAGCACGGATTTCGGCCGTTACCGCCTGATGGAGCGAATCGCCACCGGAGGGATGGCGGAGGTTTTCCGCGCCAAGCAGGAAGGGGTCGAGGGTTTCGAGAAGATCGTCGCGGTGAAGAAGATCCTTCCCCATCTTGCGTCGAACAAGGGCTTCGTCGAGATGTTCATCGCCGAAGCCAAGATGGTCGCCTCCCTCTCGCACCCGAATATCGTGCATATCTTCGATCTGGGTAAGATCGGCGAGAGTTATTACATCGCGATGGAGTTCATCGAGGGGAGGGATCTGAAGAGCATCCTCACGCGAGCTCGCGACCGCGGCTCGCTCATCGGCGTGGATCTGGCAGCACTGGTGGCAAGCAAAGTCGGTGCGGCACTCGAAGCCGCGCATTCTCACCGGGACGGAAACGGAGTCGAGCTCGGAATCGTGCATCGTGACGTGAGTCCGCAAAACATTCTCGTTTCCAACGACGGTGAGGTTAAGCTCGCCGATTTTGGGATCGCCAAGGCCGCCTGCAAGGCCTCCCATACCGATAGCGGCTCGCTTCGAGGAAAACTGCTCTACATGTCTCCCGAGCAGGCCTGGGGTCGACCCGTAGACAGGTGCTCGGATCTCTTCTCCCTCGGAGCGGTGTTCTTCGAGATGCTCACCGGCCATCTGCTCTTCAGTGGGAACTCGGAGCTGGGTATTCTCGAAAGGGTGCGCGAGGGCAGGTTCCTTCTTCCCTCGTCCCTGAATCCGGCCGTGCCGATCGAGCTCGAGTCTATCGTCACCCGCCTTCTGCGGAAGGAACCGAAGGACCGATACCAGAGCGCTGCCGAAATGCTCGCCGATCTCGATTCTTACTTGCGGCGGCGTCCCGCCGTTGGCCCGAACGAGCTGAAGCGGTTCGTGGCGCAATTATTCGAGATGAACCCCTCGTGAAGAGCCGTTTGACGCTTTTCCAGCCCGAACGGTGAGTTTGACCGCCGTCCGCTACCGCTGCTAGGATCCCCGCTCCTGGAACATGAGCTGGTTCAAAAAGGAGAAAACTCCCCTCTCTGCGGTCAAAAAGAGCCGCATGCCCGAGGGCCTGTGGACAAAATGCCGGGAATGCGCCGAGATCCTGTACACGAAAGAGATCGTTCGGAACCTGAGCGTGTGCCCCAAATGCAACTACCACATGGGCTTGTCTTGTCGGGAGCGGGCTCGGACTCTTTTCGACGACGGGCGTTACGAGGAGTTGGAAAGAGGTCTCTGCTCCACCGATCCGCTGCGATTCTCGGACACGAAACGATATGGGGATCGGCTCAAGACGAGCAGGAATCAGACCGGCCTCGATGACGCCGTCCTCGTTGCCCGGGGACGGATTGGCGGTATCCCGGTGCTCGTTTCCATCATGGAGTACCAGTTCATCGGGGGCAGCATGGGGGTGGTGGTGGGAGAAAAAATTACCCGCGCGGTCGAGCGAGCGCTTTCCGACCGCGTTCCGCTCATCATCGTGTCGAGGTCTGGCGGGGCTCGGATGCAGGAAGGGGCCATTTCCCTCATGCAGATGGCGAAGATCAGCGCGGCCCTGTCTCGACTCGATGAAGCGAGGGTGCCTTATTTCTCGATCCTTACCGACCCCACGACCGGCGGCGTCACGGCCAGCTTCGCCATGCTCGGCGACCTCAATATCGCCGAGCCCAAGGCGCTCATCGGCTTCGCCGGGCCCAGGGTGATCGAGCAGACGATACGCCAGCCACTTCCCGCCGGCTTCCAGCGTTCCGAGTACCTGCTAGCGCACGGAATGCTCGATCTCATCGTCGAGCGCCGCCAACTGAAAGAGACCCTGGAGAAGGTGCTGCGTTTCTTCACCCATCCCTCGCCGAGCGTCAGTCGAGTCGCCCAACCGTCTCACCAGGCGACGGAGCCGATCCGGGCTCTGGAAAAGCCCGCTTTGTGACCGACGGGTCCCTCGAGCTCTACCAGCAGGCCCTTCGATACTTGAAGGGTCGGGAGCGGTACGGCATCAAATTCGGTCTCGAGAACATCGCGCGTCTCATGAAAGCGCTCGGCCGCCCCGAGCTGGACTACGAATCGATTCTCATCGCCGGCACGAACGGAAAGGGCTCGACCGCAGCCCTTCTCGAATCGATCCTTCGGAATGCAGGCCGTCGAACCGGCCGTTACACGTCGCCTCACATTCGCCAGGTCGAGGAGAGAATCGCCCTAGAGGGCCAGCCGATCTCCCGGTCGGAGCTCGGCTCGGCTGTGGGCCGCGTGGCCGAAGCCGCGGGAGCGCTGTGGCCGGACGACACCGCGGCCCCCACGTTCTTCGAAGCGATGACGGCCGCGGCGTTCGTCGTCTTCGCCGAGCACCGGGTGGAGGTCGCGGTGCTCGAAGTCGGTATGGGCGGTCGCTACGACGCCACCAACGTCGTTCCCGCAGGCCTGTCCATTGTCACGACCATTGGCTTCGATCACGAACGGTTTCTCGGGTCGACCCTCGCGTCGATCGCCTCCGAGAAGGCAGCGATCATCAAGGAGGGACGGCCCGTGGTGGTCGGAAGGCTCCTTCCCGAAGCGCTCCAAGTGGTCCGCGAGGAGGCGAAGCGAAAGAAAGCGACGGTGATCGAGGCCATTCGAGAGGTCGAGATCGAAGCCGTCGAGGAGCTAGCGGGCGGCCAGCGCCTCAGACTTCGGACGGAGCAAAACGACTACGGGAGTCTCGTCCTTCCTCTTTTGGGGCAGCACCAGCTCGATAATCTGGCGGTTGCCGTGCGCGCCGCCGAAGTCGCCTGCCCACCGGGGAGTCTGGACAAAGAGGTGGTTCGACAGGGGATCCAAGGGGCACGATGGCCCGGACGCCTGGAACGGATCGCGGGGACGCCGCCGATTCTTCTCGACGCGGCCCATAACGTGCAGGCGGTGGACGCGCTCGTCCGATACCTCGAGCAGCACCCGCATCCGAGACGCGTGCTGCTCTTCGGGGTCATGAAGGACAAGCGGGTTTTCGAGATGCTTTCTCGTCTCCTGCCACACGTCGCGTACCTCGTCGCCAGCAGGCCCGCCATGTCGCGCTCCCGAGGTCCCGAGCAGCTCAGCCGCTGGGCCGTCGAGCGGGGGACTCCGGCCGAGGCGATTCGATCGTCGTCCGAGGCTCTCTCTCGTGCGCGGGAGCTCGCGGGCCCCGACGGCGAGATACTGGTGGCTGGATCGATCTTTCTTCTCGGGGAGATTGTTGCCTGGCTCGCGCAGGGGCGTAAAGCCCTGGCACCGGTCTAGCAACTCAGTGACGGAGAACAGGACGTTGGCACCGTCGCGCGGGGTTACCGCCTCGTCTTCTCGGCGGGACCGCAGGTCCGGGCGAACTCCTGCGTGATGTACAAGAACCCATCGTCGGCGCGCACGATCCCGACACCGAGGTGGGTGAACTTTTCGTTCAAGAGATTGGCGCGGTGGCCCGGGCTCGTCATGAGGTCTCCAATCGAATAGTCCACCGAAGTGTGTTTGGCCACGTTCTCGCCAAACATGCAGCTCTCGGTGATGCCGTGGCGAATTCTCTCCTCCATGGAGCCGCCCAGATCATGCCGGACCGCACCCCGCGAGGCCATCTGCCGGCTGTACTGCCGGGCGGCTTCCGAGAGCTCGGGCGAGAGGGTCAGTCGCGGAAGCGCCCTGGCTTCCCTCTCCACGTTGATGAGCTCGGCCATGCGGATTTCCAGATCGAGCACGTCGGTCGGGCTCGGCTGAAAGCACCGCAACAGGAGAAGAGCGGCCAGCATCGCTAACGGCCCGCGGGCTCGTGAGGGAGATCGGCCCGAGCGTTCTTGGCCTCCGAGATCGCCTGGCGGGCAAGCGTGTCCGCCCGCTCGTTTCCGGGATGGCCGGCGTGGCCGCGGATCCATTCCCAGCGGACGCGATGACGCGAGGCGAGCCGGTCGAGCTCCTCCCATAGCTCACGGTTCTTCACCGGTGAGCCAGCCGCCGTCTTCCAGCCCCTGCGCCGCCACCCATGGATCCAGTTGTTCATCCCGTCGACGACGTATCGGGAATCGGAGACGACGCGCACCGATCGACTCCGACCGAGCGTCCGGAAGCCTTCGATGACCGCCATGAGCTCCATCCGGTTGTTCGTCGTACGCCGTTCGCTTCCCACCACCTCACGGACGCCGCCGCCGGTCTCGATGACCGCGGCGTATCCTCCCGGACCAGGGTTGCCCTCGCAGGCGCCATCGGCGTAGAGGGTGACCTCATCATTCTTCACGCTCCGATTATAACGATCGTTCACGGCACGCGGACGTAGACACCGAGCCGCCTCTCGTCCTCGCCGCGGCCGGCGCGCGCCGGAACGAAGCTCCCGCGAGAGCGAACCCGGAGCTCATAGAGAAAACTTTCACCCTTGGGACCTTCGAACCGATGAGGGTTCCTCAGAAGGACTTTCCGTTCATGTGGTCCATCGGGGGGAAGGACGAAAACGGCAGTCGACCCTCCTCGCTCGGTCACGAGAACCTCGTTCTCGTCGGGACCGTTCGTCAGGAGAAGCGTCAGCGACGACAGGGCGCGGTGGGAGTGCAGATGAAAACGACTCTCACCGCCGCCAGGCACCCAGGCAGCGGGCCCCTCGAAGCCGTGCTCTCCGTCGACCCAGACCTCGATGCCCGAGTCGGTCGAGAGCGTGTCACGGTAACGTGGCCTCGAGGTCGCCGGCTCGTTCCCCGGCCAGTTCTCGAGAAGCGCTCCCATGCCGACGACACTGGCGAGAACGGCGGCGGCTCCAAGGCAAGCACGCTGCGGAAAGCGCCCGGCCTCGTCTTCCATGCGACGATTGCCTACGCGAGCTCGCTCCTGGAGCCAGTAAACGAGGATCGCGATGCCGAGCAATATGACCAGAACCTTGGCGAAGTGCGCCGGCCCCGAACCGAGAAAACCGTCGCTCAGAAAACTCGGCAGGTATTGCGAGGGATCGGAATAGAGAGTCCGGCTCCAGAGAAGCTGGGCGTCATAACTCGGGATGAGGTCACGGGTGAAGCTCGCACTGTAGGCAAGGCTGGCGGCGAGAAGCGTCAGGGCACTTCCCGCAATCGCCCCCTGCGACATCGCGCGGCCGGCGGCCAGGGCAAGGGGAAGCGCGAGCAGTGGGAGAAGACTCGAGATGTAACGTCCCATCGTGCTGATCGCACCCGGCCAGTACGGGAAAGAGGCGATCACCAGAAGGTATGAGATCAGAGTAAGAAAATAAGGTCTCGCAAGGCGCCGGTGCTCTTCGACAAAGGCCGACATACCAACCAGCGAAAGAAGGTAAACGGGCGCGAACACGAACAGCCCGTTGTCTCGGTCGAGCAGAAGACCAAGGAGCCCCTTCACCATATTTTGAGGCTCGAAGGATGAACGTTCCGCGGCGGAGAAAGTCGCCGTCGGTGACAGGCTGCCCGTGAGCGCGTGATTGTAGAGAAAGAGGGAGTAAGCCGACAGCGCGAGCGGGGTACCGAGAGCCAGAAGTTTCATCGGTCGAAGCGAGATTCCCCTTCGGGTTCTGCCAACCAACCGAAAGACCGCATACAGACCGAGGGTCGCCGCGACCACCGAGTATTTCTGGTGAAGCCATGGGAGAGCCGCGAGCGCGACCCCGGCTGCCAGAGCGGCACCGAATCCGGGCGAGGGATCGATGACGAGTTTTCGGAATGCGAAAAGGAGGAAGAGACCCGCGGGGAGCTCAGGATAGATTTGAAACGAGTAGAAGAGGGCAGGGACGCTGAGCGCGAAGGCGAAGGCAGTGAGGATCGCAGCCGTTCGCTCGGTCAGCTCGGAAGCCGCGAGCACGATCTGGTAGACCAAAATGGCGCCGAGAAGTTGCCAGAAGACGATCATCGCCACCTGCCGCTCGGTCCCCAACCATCGGTTCAGGGTGCGATCCAGAAGGTACGCGGGAACGAGAAGCAAACCCGGTCCCGGGGCATTGATGTAATAGATCCCCCCCGACGCACTGCGAAACATCGATCGGTTGGCGCGCGACGCCGTCGGCTCGCCCCAGTAGAATTGGCCCTGGATGATGGCATCGAGAGCTCTCGAGAGAAGCTTGCGGGATTCGGACGCGTAGCTCGACGCCATTCGCGGGACGTGCGACAGAAAACCGACGAACGAAGCGTCCCGATTCTCGGCGGCTCTTCCGATGTCGAGAGTGCCCGAGCCCGCGACCGCCGAGGCAATGCGGACATACTTGAACATGTTGCCCTGACCGGCTCCTTCCTCATAGAAATGCGAAGGGGTCGAAAGCGCAAACAAGAGCAGAGCGGTCAGGATGACGGTCGGTCCGAGCCAGCGTCCTCGACCCAGGGGCCTTTCCACCCCGACACCGATTGAGTGCGCCAGAGAGCTCACGAACAGCATGAGGGTCAACATGGGCTCGAACCACCCCTCGAGCGCGAGGCTCACCGCGAGGTTCGAGCCGTACGGGAAGCTAGGTGATAGTGTGAGCGAGAGCATGGCGGCCAGGTTGAGCCCAATGGGCACGAGAACACAGGCGTAGGCCGGCGCGACCCGTCGCAAGGAATCTTCCAGCGGAATCTCGCGGTATCGAGAGACGACGGTGGCGAGCCCGAGCGCGATCGCAAGCCCGAGCACGGCGTAGCCAACCGTGGCCCCCATCACCGGAAGAAACTCCAGATTGCGTTCGAGAGCGGACCACAAGGCCTCGCCCGAATCCTGCCTCAGGAACAAGTGCAGAAAGTCCTCGAGGGCGACCGCGAATCCGTAGAGTGCGGAAGCCCACGTGACACGAAGCGCCGGCCCGAGACCCCCTGCGGTTCGATTGGGCACGAGGCCGGGATTATAATCGACGCCGCCGATGCCGACACCCTGGTATGCTCGGGGGCTGCGGTTCCGTTGTCACCAGTGTCATAACTGCTGTCGCGGGATGCAGCCGGGGTGGGTCTACGTGACGCCGCAGAGGGTCAGACAAATCGCCAACTT
>DASPGQ010000531.1 GCA_035620555.1 Vicinamibacteria bacterium | reverse complement strand
ATTCTCTTCAGCGTCGTCATCGTCGTCGAGTCCTCTTGCGTCGCGGGGTTCGTTGCCATTGGCGGGGAGTGTACGAAGGCGCGGATGACAGGAAGATGACAGCGAGAGGTTGACCTTGGACCGATTGGTGACTAGTGTAGTCATATGAAAGTCGCTGGCGTCGCGATGCTCAAATCCCGCTTGTCGGAGCTCCTTGCCGCGGTGAAGGCCGGCGAGGAGGTCTCCGTGACCGAGCGCGGACGGCCGATTGCGCGAATCGTGCCGATCTCTCCCGCGGACCCGGAGGAGGGTCGGCTGGCGGAGCTCGAGCGGACAGGACTCCTGAAACGCCCGACGAGACCCCTCGACGCGTCGTTCCGGAGGCTCGCTCGAGGCCGCGACGCCGCGGCCTCGGTGCGGGCGGCGTTGGCCGCGGAACGCGAGGAGTCCTGGTGGAGGTTTCGCTTCAGCTTGCTGCGGCCCTGACCTGGTGTCTCGAGCGTCCTTCAGGATCCGAGTTCGTCTGCCTCGATCACCGACTGCGCCAGGCGGCTCAGGGGGAGGGGGTTCGTGGTCCTTCCAACGGCCATGGAGTGATCGTCGGGAACGCTCGACCCTCCTAAAGGCGTGCCGCATCTACGGTCTGACTGAGGGCGCTGGCACCGAGGACGATAGTCAGAGCTTCACGTCGTCCGACCCCAGGAACACCAAGAGCTCGTAGTTGCGTTCGCACCACGATGCGGAATAAAGGTGTCCGCCGTCTTCCAGGTTCTGAACCGTCTCGGCGCAACACTTTCGAACGAGGGCTTTGACCTCTGCCGCTGTCTTCCCCTCGGCGAAGCTGCGATCGATCAGAGAATCGCATTCGAGAACCTGTTCCTCCAGGTCGTCGTTGTTGAGAAAGAAGCTGAAGAGCCCCTTGTAACCGACGAAGAGCCGGCAGCCGTCCTGTCGCAGCTCGGGTCCGAGGCCTTCGGCCGCCCAGCAGGACAAGAGGTGGACGATTTTGCCGGCGAAGTCGTCGTTGTGGTCGCCGTGGAGAAGGGCAGTACCATTCGTGGGGCGATCGAGGAAGGCGCGCTTGACTCCGTGACCGGATCCGGTGACGTAGACGACCTCCGCGTTCTGCAAAGCCGGTTTGATCTTGGTTCTTTCCGCAAGCTGGCCATCGAGCATTGCGATCTGAAGATCTCCGACATGGGGATAGACTCTCTGGCGGCGATGTTGATAAGTGGCGCTCGCCACTGGATCTCTTGCCGGCTCTATAGCCACGACCCACTTAGCCATGTCCATTTCTCCTAGTCGCCCGGTCTGGAAGAGGCCAGCCTTTCTCGGTCGAGGCCCTGCGCAGGACGCGAGCGATCGTCCTGCCCTCGACGTCGAGGAGAGCCCGGCCCACGTCGCTGGCCGGATCCGCGATCGCCGCGATCGCCCGATCCTTGTCAATCTCGCCGACGCCGAGCATGCCGATGAGGAACTCCTCCTGCGCGGCCACGCGGTCGGCCGTCAAGTCTTGAAGCTGCCTCTCGCTGAGCTGCTCGGGCCAAAGGAAATCGGGCTCGTCGCGATCCAGGAGCTCCCGCAGCCGCAACTTGCGGCCGTCGATGGAGAAGGTCACCGGCAAATCCATCTGATCCTTGGGAATGGATCGATACTTCGCGTCGAATCGGTCTTCGTCCATCTTTCACCTCCATCCGAAACGTTTGCGTCAGGTATGCATCTTCATGGGCGAGCAGCCGACCTCCCCTGGGCCGAGGTGGGCCACGTGCGTATCCCCGGATGGCGGTGAGCAGGTCGCATTGGGAACAGGTACGGGGCGCATACTGGGACGATTCTTGGATAAGTCGTAATAGGCCAGGTTGTGACTTTCCGTGCGATCGTCGTGAGACGCCGGCAGCATGGCCGGATAGTTGGAAATGGAGAGCACGGGCTCGATGATATTCCCCTCACCATCGGTTACCGATATCAATTCCAGAGTTTTTACATCGGTGCGGTCGAACGAACGGGCCTCGAGAACGATGGAATCGGCTTCGACGTCTAGAATATACCGAAACCAGTTAGAAAACTTCTTGGCGTAGCAATCCTCGCCATCGAGTGGGGGGTGAAAGCTCCACTCCGTTGGTAATTGCGACTTCTTGGGACACGTCACCTTACCCTCTCCGAGCCTCACGCGGGCGGAAATGGGCATGGGCTGGGGGCTCGTGCCGAGGCAGGCGGGATCAATCTCGCCGGCGTGAGCCGTCTCGTCCAGATCCGGCAACGTATCCAGACGGACCTTGAGTGCGTCCGTGCCGGGATCGCGGTCATCTGGACGAATCGTCAGCACCCGTCCTCTCAGAGAACAGACACAGAGCAGAGCGCCGCCGTTCGGTAGCTGGAACGTCGAGTGCTCATGATCGGAAGCGCTCTCCAGATTGGCATGAGCAAAGACCAACAGCGGATCATGTCGACGCGTCGAATAGCGCGTCTTCTCCGCAGCCAGAAGGAGCACGTCCACATTCTTGGCTTTCGTGTCCTTCTTGGCATCCCGAACCACCGCACAAAGACCGTAGAAATCGATCGTGAGTTTCATGAATTCTCCTTTCCAAGGGTGCTGAGATCATAAACCACCGATGAACTGGAACGCCGCCCAGACGTCAGGACGACGCCGCATCTCTTCGCTCGTGTCGAGAAACTCGACCTGGGCCGAGCGCAGCGCCTCGGCGGGCAGCATTCCGGAGGCCAGCAAGCGATGGAAAGCCACGAGGAGAGACGTGCTGGCCTCATCGTCGACGTCCCACAGGCTGGCGACGACCGCGGACGCGCCGGCGGCGAGGAATGGCCGGGCAAGGCTCAGGACTCCTTCGCCGACCGAGATCTCACCTGTCGCCGTGCTGCACGCCGCCAGCACCACCAGGCGGGTGCGCGACAGATCCAGGTTCTGAATTTCGTGCGCCGCGAGAACGCCACTGTCGCCGCTTCCGGGCGCTAAGACCAAAAATGAGAGCATCGGCAACTCGGGATTCGTGACCGCGTGTCCTGCGAAGTGGATCAACTGCGCCTTGCGAACGCCGGCGAGGAAACGCTCCTGGGTAGCGACCGGTCCGAGGAGGATCTCGGAGCCCTCGTGCCAGCGCGCGATCCGGATCGCTTCGTCCGCGGCACCCTGAAGCCGCGGAA
>DASPGQ010000530.1 GCA_035620555.1 Vicinamibacteria bacterium | reverse complement strand
ACCCCGGCCCCGATCCGCTCATACCGGTGACGCACGATGGCGGCTCGCGGCCTGTCTGGTCTCGGGACGGGCGGCGCCTCTTTTATCGAGCCGGCACCGACAACCGCACGAAGATGATGGTGGTCGAAGTCTCGACAGCGGGAGGCACGTTTCGAGTGGGCCCGGTGCACGAGCTGTTCGACCGGCGCTACCTGGGGACAGCGCCCATGCGTAGCTACGACGTCGCCCTGGACGGACGATTTCTCATGGCCCAAGAACGGGAGCCAAGGCCGCAGCCGGTAACGCGCCTGCACGTAGTGCTCAACTGGCACCAGGAGCTGAAGCGTCTCGTTCCGTAGCACCGTTTGCCTTCGCGCAGGGTGGGCTGAGTTCCATCACCCTTTTCGTGCTTATTGCCGTGGCGGGACCCGTGACCGATCGTGCCGCCACGGCTGGGGCTGCTTGCGGCGCGGCAAGCGCGCCGGGCTCGCTCCGCTCGCGCAGGGTGGGCTGAGTTTGCCATCACCCTGCTGGCCAAAACACCGCGTGCGAACTATCCTTCCCTCGTGGAACAAGCCGATCTGTTCGCGCCGTCCAGTCCGCGGGAGGACGACCGTCCCGCTCCGCTCGCCGAACGGATGCGACCGCGCGAGCTCGACGAGATCATCGGGCAAGACGACGTGATCGGAGCCGGCACGACCCTGCGTGCCGCCATCGAGAAAGACGAAGTCGGCTCGATCGTCCTCTGGGGCCCACCGGGCTCGGGCAAAACGACCCTGGCGCGCATCATCGCCCGCCGAACTCGGTCGCATTTCGTCCCCTTCAGCGCCGTCACCTCCGGCATCAAGGAGATCAAGGACGTGATGCGCGAGGCCGAGTCCCAGCGGCGCCTGTTCGGGCGGAGGACGCTGCTCTTCGTGGACGAGATCCATCGTTTCAACAAAGCCCAGCAAGATGCTTTCCTGCCGCACGTCGAATCGGGAAACGTATCCCTGATTGGCGCGACGACGGAGAATCCTTCTTTCGAGGTCACAGCGGCGCTGCTTTCTCGATGTCGCGTCGTCATTCTGAGGCAGCTCTCCCCCGAGGAGCTCGTGGTGCTGATGAGGCGCGCCCTTGCCGACGGGGAGCGTGGCCTCGCCGGTCGGCTCGTGGTCGAGAACGACGAGGCTCTTTCCTGGCTCGCTCACCGGGCAAACGGTGACGCCCGTTTCGTCCTGAACGTGCTGGAGGCGCTCTGCTCGCTCGCTCGGGACGAGAAGAGGCCCGTTGGCATCGCGGAGATGGAAAACGCGTTGCAGCGGAAAGCCCTTCTCTACGACAAGACGGGTGAAGAGCATTTCAACTTGATCTCCGCCCTCCACAAGTCGCTGCGGAGCTCGGACGTGAATGCGAGCCTCTACTGGCTCGCGAGAATGCTCGAGGCGGGTGAAGATCCACTCTACGTGGCTCGGCGACTCGTGCGCTTTGCCTCGGAGGACGTGGGACTCGCCGAGCCCGGTGCTCTGGCCGTGGCGGTGGCGGCGAAGGAGGCCTTTCATTTCATCGGACTGCCCGAAGGCAAACTGGCTCTCGCCCAGGCGGTCGTCTACCTCGCGCTCGCTCCCAAGTCGAACGCCCTGTATCTCGGCTATGGCAAAGCGGCCAAAGATGCGCTCGAAGACGCGACCGAGCCCGTACCTCTGCAGCTTCGCAACCCGGTGACCAAAGCCATGCGAGAGTGGGGATACGGCCGGGGCTACGAGCACGCCCACGACCACCCGACGAGGCTCACGGCGATGGAGTGTCTGCCCGAACGACTTCTCGGACGGGCCTACTACGAGCCGACGGAAGAAGGGTTCGAGAAGCGACTCAAGAGCCGAATCGAGGAGATCGGACGGCTCGGCCGGGCACTCGGCAAGAAGGACTGACGCCGAGGTGGCTCGGCGAAGAAGACGAGGCTAACGCGATGAAATATGCCCTTTTGTTTGCGGTCTTGAGCGGCTATCAACCCGAGCCGGCGGATACCGTCCTCGTCAACGGCCGGGTGGTGACTCTCGAGCCGAGGGGCGTCGTCGAGGCGATCGCCGTTCGAGGCGACCGGATCGTGGCCACGGGAACGAACGCCGAGGTAGATGCCTTCGCCGGGCCCCGAACGCGCCGCGTCGACCTCGGAGGCAAGACCGTGGCTCCCGGGTTCGCCGACAACCACTACCACGGCATCGGGGGTGGACCGGGCGTGGACCTGTCTCGTACCCGAAACCTTCAGGAAGTGATCGACGCCATTGCCCGCCGGGCGCGGGAAACGCCTCCGGGAGAGCTCGTGGTGACGAACAGTGACTGGCACGAGGGCCAGCTCAGAGAACAGCGCCTTCCGTTTCGAGACGATCTCGATCGAGCCACGTCGGAACATCCCGTGGTCGTAGTGCGCGGGGGCCACGAGGTCATCCTCAACAGCGCCGCGCTCTCGAAATGGAAAATCGACGAATCGACCCCATCTCCCGATGGAGGGCGGGTCGGCCGCTACCCGGACGGGCGTTTGAACGGTGAGCTCGTCGATAGCGCGAAGCGGCTCGCCGAGCTTCCCCGGAACGAGAGCTCTGATGCCGAGAGTCGACTCCGGGACATGGCGGCCGAGCTCCACCGGCTGAACGAAGCGGGATTGACGAGCGCACGCTTCGCCAGTGGGAGCCCCGAGCTCTATCGCGCCGTGGAGACATTGAAAGAGCGCGGTCTCCTTACGATCCGTGTCAGCATGCTCCTTCGAATCGATCCGGCGCAGGATCCGAACGAGCTCGAGACGACGCTTGACCGCTTCGGCCTTCGTCCCGACGAGGGGGACGATTGGCTTCGGGTTTCGGGCATCAAGCTGGGCGTGGATGGAGGCTTCGAGGGCGGCTGGATGAGAGAGCCCTACGAGGAGCCCTACGGAGGGGGTGGTGAATTCCGGGGCCTACAGACTTTTGCGACCGAGACCTACATCGAGATCGTGCGTCGTCTGAACCGCCGGGGGTGGCGGGTCGCCACCCACGCCGTCGGTGATGCCGCGATCGATCTCGTGCTCGACGCCTACGAACGGGCGAACGAGGACCAGAGCATCGTTGGCAGGCGTTTCACCATCGAGCACGGCTTCATTCCCCGCGAAGATCAGTTTCCCCGGATCAGGGCCCTGGGCGTTCACCTTTCGGCTCAACATCACCTCTACCTGGCGGCGCCGAGCCTGGAAAAGTACTGGGGTGGGTCACGCGCGAGATGGGTCACGCCGCTCCGGGCGTACCTCGACGCGGGAATCCCCGTTTCGCTCGGGACCGACTCCCCGGTCGCTCCCTATCACCCTCTTGGCGTTCTCTACCATTTCGTCACCCGTGACACCCTGAGCGCGGGTACGATGGGAGAGGACCAGCGCATCTCCCGTGAGGAGGCTCTGCGCGCGATGAGCCTGGGAAACGCGGCGCTCGATTTCTCCGAAGACGAACGGGGAAGCCTGGCGCCGGGCAAGCTTGCCGATCTCGTCGTCCTCTCCCGAGACATCCTCACGTGCGGAGCCCGGGAGATCCTCGGAACGGAGGTGAAGCTCACGATGGTCGGCGGGCGCTTCGTTTTCGAAGAGTCTCCGTGAGAGCGGTCGCGTGACGCGCGCCCGGTCGTCGATGCCTCCACCTCGACGACGGCGTGTTGGGCCCCTCAGACTTGGGGCGTGGAGGCTGGGGTGTTTCGGGAATCGGGAGCCGCAGGAGTGGGGCCGGAGTGCGCGGCGGCCTCACGTCGGCCAGCATCCGGCAAAGCCGTGGGGAGCGCCCGAAGGCCGCTCCCGGCTCCGTTTCGGGCAGCGGAGAGCGCGCCACGAGGTCTTCCCGGGGGTCGGGCGGAGATGGTTCGAGCAACGGCAAAGGCCGTCACGGGAGCGGAGTGCGGCGCGGTTCGCTCCGAGCGGGCTGGCGCTCGGGGTCCGATCCGTTTCCAGCCCACGTGCTCCTTTCCCTTGAGCTGCTTGAGCATGGATCGGAAATTGGGATCCTGCAACGGATAGGGTATTCGATAGAGTCGTCGGTACAAGGCGTACAAGATGCGACTCACCTGCTGCACCGTAAGCTCGGCAAAGCCCTCGGCCACCGGCTCGACGTACAAGACCAGGGGGACAGGGTTCTTGTGGTCTTCCAGCGGCGGTTGGTAGTAGTCGATATCGAGCGCGCAGGCACCGGTCGCGAGCAGTCGGTGAAGCCAGGGGCTTTCTTCCTGAATCTCACCCAGCACCGCCACCAGGTCGTCGTAACCCGCGTCCCGGGCGTCCCCGCGAAGTGACTCCACGAGTCGTTTGCGGACGGCGGTTCCGACCCCACGACCCTCTTCCCCCGAATCCACTGCCAGGTAGTCGATGAAGCCAACGTTCTCGACCGCCATGTAGGTACAGCATCCGAACCCCACGACCTTTTCTCCACGGCTGGCCACGAAGTAGTGAAAATTGAAGGGTCGAGCGAGGCCGAGTCGCGCCTCGGTCAGGTGTTCGAGGAAATACCGCTTGGGCATCTGTTCGTCCTTGGGAAATACCCGACGGTACAGGGCGTAGGAGGCATGAAACAGGGGTGAGCGGACGCTTTCTATCTCCTCGATGCGAAAATATTCCTCAGCCATAATTGCACGACCTTGAGAGCCGGGTCCGGGGGGGATCTGCTCGACGGGGACACTAATATGCCACAGGCCTCGGGGGTAAGGCAAGCGGCTCGGCCGCGTTCAACTGGCGGTGATACGGGCGAGTGCGTCGGCGGCGGTGCGCGCCACCAGGGGATCCCGGTCGGCCGAAGCCGATTCCAGAACGGCCTCGCTTCTTCGGGAGTGGAGGTTACCGAGCGCCGCAATCGCCAGGGGTCTGGTGGCACCGCCCTCGCGCCGGGCAATCGCTTCCAGCCAATGAACGGCGAAGGCGTCGGCTCGAGCTTCGAGACTGGTGACGGCGATGCGCTGCTCGAGCTCGGAACGCGACGCCAGGCCACGCTCGACCGCCGCCCGCAGGGCCAGGTCGAGGGAAGCCGAAGCCCGGGTCTCGCGAAAGCAGATCGATGCCAGGACGAGATCGCGCTCGAGCAAATGCTCGACCAGCTGAGGTCCGTCCGGCCGCAGCCCACACAAAAACGGCATCACGCCATGGAACGGTCCGCGGCTCTTGTTGACGATCTGTCCGTCCGGAGCGCCATCGTGCCAGTCTGCCGGCGGTACGAGCTCGGATAATGACTCGACCGAGACCGACCGTAGCGAGTAGGCGGTCAAGAACTCCTGAAACGCGAGGTTGGGAAAACTGAAGGCTCTCGGACCGCGCAGCAGTCGGGTCTTCTCGACCGCGGTGAGGACGTCTTCCAGCCCGTTCACGCCTCGGAGACATCCCGTCCGTCGCTCCGCCTCGAGGTGCTCCGTCGTCAGCGAGATGCGATTTTCCCGGCTCATGAGGTACGCGAGTCGAGGCAAGAGTCCCTCGGAGATCTCCTTGCCCATCGAGGCGCCCGCGATTCTGAAAAAAGTGAGAAAGATCTCCGTCGCCGTTGGGGGAATCGGAGTCCCCTCACGCTCGATCCTCCGGGCGAAAGCGAGTAGCTGCGGGTTGCCCGCGTCGGCACCGAGCTGCGTCTCGAGCCGGGAGTAGATCCGCATCCCCACTTCTGAGCGAATGGCACCGTCGACACCTAGAAAATCGAGTGCCTCCCCTGCTGACAAGGGGCGGAGCTCGGCGCGATTGGAGATATCCAGTGGGACGGACGGCACGGTTCTCGATGCGGCGACGAAACGATTCAGCGGGTACTGCCGGATGAAACGGTTCAAAGCCTGGGCGAAGCGCGCGGCTCCGGTCTCGCTCAAGCCGTCGATGGAATCGAGCAAGAAGAGGAATCGACCTTCCTCGAGATCGCTCTCGAACAAAGTCGGATCGACTCCGTCGGCAAGAATCGGAAGGAGGTTCTCTCCGTCGGCGAGGTCGGGAACAGCCAGGTAGAGGGGCAGGGGCGACTTGGACTCGTAAGAGAGCACCGGCTGCGCCGCTTCGTAGAAGAGGCGATAGAGCGCCATCGTCTTCCCCGTGCCCGCCGCGCCAACGATCCACAGGCTGTGAAAGCGACGCGACAGCTCCGCGACCTTTTGCGGTTGGGCGATGAGCTCGGGCGCTTGGAGATAGCTCGCGAGCGATTCCTGACGCGGTGTCCATTGAATCGACTGGGGAAAGTACCTCTCCGGTTTGGGCCAGAACCGGTCGAGCGTTTCGCGAAGCTTTCGCCGGTAACGACCCTCGGACATCTGATAGACGTCCGGTGCACTTCCCCGCGCCGAGTTGTACAGGGCGCAGGCATCCCTGCGTGCCAGAAAAAGCGCCGGCGCGATCCACTCTCCCTCCGAGGGTGCCTGGGACATCGCCGCGCTCCGTGCCTCGGCGATTGCCGCGTCCAGCGGAATCGACCGGGCGACCGCTCGATAAAACGCCATGGTGTGGTGAAACAGGAGCTCGGCGGGCATCGACCGTCGGTGGGCCACGAGCGCCGGAACTCGGCTCAGGAGCGCCTCGGCCAGTGCTGGCCCGGCGGCGCCCACGCTTTCTTCTCCGCTCCAAACGACGAGACAAGGGGCCTTGCGAGCGAGTAGACGACCGAGCATGGAGGCATCGACCGAGTGATCACCCAGCGCCAGGCTGGCTCCGGTACCGTCCCATTCGGCTTTCCCGATCCAGTGAAGCACGTCGAAGTCCCTCGCCAGCAGGGCTTCGAGCCCAGACGGATCGAGCGGAGGACCATCGAACGTGCTTCCCGCCTCGAAGACGGTGATCGAAGCCTCGGACTCGAGCTCGGCAAGAGCGCTCCGGACGGTCAGCGCCTCTCCCGCAAGCCTCGAGCCGGCCTCCGCCTCGGCGACGACGAGAACGCGAAGGGGAGGTCGCAAGGGCACGAGCGGAGGCTCGCTCTCGGCGGGCGCCACGTAGCGAACGAGAGCCACATCGTCCCAGGCGCTGGCGAACACACCGTTCTTGGTGTCGTACAGACATTCCCAGGGAAGGCGGGCCACGATACTCGGCTCGATCGCGAGCGTTATCCGAAGCCGTGCCCCGGAGCTCCGGACCTGATCCAGCAGGTGGATGTAGAGCCTGAGGATGTCTCCCTGGAACAAGCTGTCGAATAATCGGGCCCCCACGTAGTGGAGCTCGCGCGCGTTCAGCTCGCCGAGATGGTCCGCATACTGCACGAACCAGCGGTCGTCGAACGGAAGGTAGATCCGTGTGCGGGGAGTCGATCGGCCAAACTCCTCCAGGGCCCTTGCCGAGAACAGCCCCGGGGTCTCGTCGGCCCAGAGCGACACGAACATATCCCGGTAATCGTCGGATACCATGACGTTTTTCGGTAGGCGCCCCGCGCGCCGCCCCCACACCCCCGCTGCGCTCGTCCGGAACCTACCTCCGGATATGAATCGAGAATGAGCCCTTCTCATAACCCAACGAAGGGCCAGTGTCAAGGTTTCAAGGCGTTCCAGTGCAGAAACGGGGATAGGGCAGATCCGTAGGAGATAGGGGGGATATTTTCCCGCCGGTGGAGGCGCTAGCCGGTGAAGTTCGCTTGGAGGGTGCTCTGTCGATAGTCGTCACCGGTGATCCGGACGTCGCGACACATTTCGTACAAGCGGGAGCGCAGTCTCACGGTGACGCGGTCGGCCAAGGTTTCATGCGCCCTCGCCCCGATGACCGTCGGTCCCGCGGCACTGGGCTTGTCGGCAAAATTCGTGGTGATGATGGTGAGGCGCCGCTCGTTGTACCGTTGATTCAAGATGTACGAAAGCGTATCGAACACCCACAATGTGGAGCTCTCGCCACCGAGATCATCGAGCACGAGGGGCTCGGCCTCGAGGATCGGACGCAAAACCTGTTTTTCGGTCACCGGCGTCTCGGGGTGATACGAGCTCTTGATCTCTCGAAGCAGCGAGCGATAGTCGGCAAAGAGCGCCTGGGCAGAGATGCCCCGCTCGACGAGGATCCGCCTGAGAATCGCGACCCCGAGATGGGTCTTCCCTACTCCCGGCGGACCGCTCAGGAGCAAGCCGGCCTCGACGTCAGGGAAGGCTTCCGCCCAATTCTCCGCGACGCGTTTGGCCTGCTCCAGGCTCGTCTTCAGGCAATCGAAGGGCCGGCCGCCGCTACGGCCGTCGAAGGCGCACTCCCGATACCGGCCGGGAACGCCGCACCGGATCATCGCCGACTCTCGCGGGCCACCCGAGCGGCAATCGCAGCGCACCACGATGTCGATGCCGTCGCGGACGACCCTCTTGAAAGTCGTTCCCTCGCACTCCGGACAGGATTCCGCCAAGAACGTTCCTATTCCTCGTCGAGACCTTTGTCTCTCCTAACCAGCTGACGCGGAGGCAATCGCACGAGCGCGCTCTCGACCCGATCTTTCCATCCCTCCTCCTGCTTCGCCATCTCCCGCTGGACGTAATCGATGAAATCACTGACCTCGTTCTGCATCCGCTCCATCTTCTCGCGCATATTGAGAATGATCTCGACCCCGGCAAGGTTCACTCCGAGATCCCGCGTCAGGTTCAGGATCGTCTCGAGCTGCTTCAAATCCTCGTCCGAATAGAGCCGCGTGTTCCCTTCGGTGCGCGATGGACTCAGGAGCCCCTCTCTCTCATAGAGCCTGAGCGTTTGCGGATGGATCTCGTAGGTCTCGGCCACCGCGCTGATCATATAGTAGCCTCTCCCCTTTCCCCGATTCCGGGGCCCCTCGTGGGCCGATCCGGCGCGCGCTTCGCCTCGTCTCGCTCGCCCTCGAGTCATCGAGACGCCTCCTCGGCCTCGCGGCGAATCTCCTCGCGCGGATCCATCGGATTCAGGCGATCGAGCTCGCGCAATAGCTCACGGGAGCGGTCATCGTAAACGGTGGGAGTGACGACTTGAACGGTCACGAACAGATCTCCTCGCTTCGACCCCAGACGTGACGGCGCACCCCGCTCGGAAAGCCGAAGCTTCTGACCCGATTGGACTCCCGCGGGAATCCGGAGCTTGACCGATCCCTCGGGGGTGGGCACGTCGACCCGAGCACCGAGCGCCGCCTCGGTGAAGGTGATGCGGACCGTGGAGTAGAGATTGTCGCCTTTCCTGGCAAAAACGGGATGAGCCGCGACCTGAACATGCACGTAGAGATCGCCGTTGCGGCCCGTTCCGCGTCCCTCGTGTCCCTTGCCGGGAATCACGACGCGGTCGCCGTCGTTTACCCCCTTGGGGATTTCGATGTCGATCCTTTCCTCGCGAATCGCTCGGCCGGCGCCCTGGCAGTCGGGACAGGTCTCTTTCGAAAGGATGCCCGTGCCGCCGCATTCCGCACATGGACGGGCGAAGAGCATGAAGCCGTGGGCATGGGTCGCCCGGCCCCGCCCGGCGCACACCGGGCAGGGACGCGGGACCGAGGACGGTATCTCCTGGAAGCCATCGCAGGTCGCGCAGGTAATCGAACGCGCCAGCCTGAAGCTGGTCGGAAACCCGTGAAGGGATTCCTCGAACGAGATACCCACCTTGTGGTGGATGTCTTCACCCCTTTCCCGCTCGGTCCGCGCCCGGCGGCCGGGCTGCCGAAAGAGCTCGGGAAAAATCTGACTCGAACGATTTTGCTCACGACTGAAGTCGAAGCCTTCGAAGCCGTAGCGCGGTGGCTCGGCGTCTTCTACCGCGGTCGGTCGCTGGCCGTGAGAATCATAGCGCTCGCGCTGACTCGGATCGGTTAGAACTCGAAACGCCTCGTAGATTCGCTCATAGCGCACTCGAGCCACGTTGTCCCCCGGGTTCAGATCGGGATGGAACCTCCTCGCTAGCTTCTGGAACGCACGCCGGACCGCCGTCGTGGAAGCGTTGGGAGTAATCCCCAGGAGCGCGTAGTAATCGTTCCGATCCATCGGCTCCTACTTCTTTTCCTCCGAGTCCACGATCTCCGCGTCGATCACGTCCTCGTCCGAAGCGGCACTGGCCTCCGAGCCGCCTGCCTTGTCCTCGGGTGTCGCTTGCTGGTACATGAACTCCGCCAGTCGGTAGCTCGCTTTCTGGAGCACCTCGCGAGCGTTCCGGACCGCCTGGATGTCGCCCTCCCTCAAAGCCTTCTTAGCTTCTTCGATGGACGTCTCGATCTGTTTCGCGTCCTCTGCCGGAATCTTGTCGCGGTTGTCGCCGAGAAGCTGCTCCGTCCGGTAGATGAGATTGTCGGTCTGGTTCTTCTCTTCGACCTCCTCGCGCCTTTTCTTGTCCTCTTCGACGTGAAGCTCGGCCGTTTTTCTCATCTGGTCGATCTCTTGCTCGGACAGCCCGCTCGAGGCGGTGATGGTGATCGCCTGGTGCTTGCCCGTGGCCATGTCCTTGGCGGAAACGTTGAGAATGCCGTTGGCATCGATGTCGAAGGTGACCTCGACTTGGGGGACGTTCCGCGGTGCGGGGGGAATCCCCACGAGGTGGAACCGGCCGAGGGTCCGATTGTCACCCGCCATCGCTCGCTCGCCCTGAAGAACGTGGACTTCCACTTGAGTCTGGTTGTCCGCGGCGGTCGAGAAGATCTCGCTCTTCTTGTGGGGGATGGTCGTGTTCCGCTCGATGATGCGGGTGAAGACTCCACCCAGGGTCTCGATGCCGAGCGAAAGCGGCGTTACGTCGAGGAGGAGAAGGTCCTTGACTTCGCCCCCGAGCACGCCGGCCTGCACCGCCGCGCCCAGCGCAACGACCTCGTCGGGGTTTACCCCCTTGTGGGGCTCCTTTCCGAAAAACTCCTTGACCATCTGCTGCACTTTGGGAATACGGGTCGAGCCGCCGACGAGCACCACCTCGTCGATGGCCGCGGCGCCGAGCCCGGCGTCTTGAAGGGCCTGCTTGCAGGGTGGCATCGTTCGCTTGAGGATGTCGTCGACGAGCTGCTCGAGCTTCGAGCGCGTCAATTTCAGCGACATGTGCTTCGGGCCGCTCGAATCGGCGGTGATGAAGGGCAAATTGATTTCGGTTTCGACCGTCGAAGAGAGCTCGATTTTGGCCTTCTCCGCCGCCTCCTTGAGCCTCTGCAGCGCCATGCGGTCCGAGGACAGGTCGATCCCATCGGACTTCTTGAACTCGCCGATGATCCAGTCGATGATGCGCTGGTCGATGTTGTCTCCCCCGAGATGGGTATCGCCATTGGTCGATTTCACCTCGACCACCCCTTCACCGACCTCGAGGATCGAGATGTCGAATGTGCCCCCACCGAAATCGAAGACCGCTATCTTTTCGTCTTTTTTCTTGTCCAGCCCGTAGGCGAGTGCCGCCGCGGTGGGCTCGTTGACGAGCCGCAGCACCTCGAGTCCGGCAATCTCTCCGGCATCCTTCGTCGCCTGGCGCTGGCTGTCGTTGAAGTATGCGGGAACGGTGATGACCGCCTTTTCGACCTTGGCGCCAAGGTAGTCCTCGGCGGCCTGTTTCAGCTTCTGGAGGACCATCGCGGAGATCTCCGGAGGCGAGTACTTTCGCCCCTTGATGTCCACCCTCGCATCCCCGTTCTCGGCTTTCACGACCTTGTAGGGGACCATTTTCATTTCCTCGTCGACCTCGTCGAATCGTCGACCCATGAATCGCTTGATCGAGAAGACGGTATTCTCGGGGTTGGTGATTGCTTGGCGTTTCGCCACTTGACCCACCAACCGCTCGTTGCCTTTCGCGAACGCGACCACGGACGGCGTCGTCCGGCCTCCCTCCGGGTTCGTGATGACGGCGGGGTTGCCACCCTCCATGACGGCAACGACGGAATTGGTCGTCCCCAGATCGATCCCGATGATCTTGCTCATTATCCTATTTTCCTCCGAGTGCCTGATAGCAGCTCAATCAACCAATAGAGTATGATTTGAGCCTTAATTTGTCAAGTTTGTTCCGTTCTCCACAGAGGACACGCCTGACCGCCTCAGACCACCCAGTGAGCTGTCCCTCGCTTGCCGGAGAGACCGGCAATTGATTCACTGCGCACAGGTTAGGCAGCTTGTGTCTCTGGACTCAACATGGTATAGAGGTTGCAACTGTTGGCACTAGGCCGACGTTCTTGGCCTTTGGCGTGGGGCGGCCCGGGCAACCCCTCACTGCCCGGTGGCCGACCGGCGCCTTGGCGAAGGAGAATGCGAGCTCCACGACGTGATGAGGCTTGCGTCCTGGTGAGCGCGCCATGAGATGAGCCAGGGGAGGTCCGGATGAACGCAACGATGGTCAGCTCTTCCTTTTTCGTCACCGCGATGGCGGCTCTCTCCATACCCGCTGCCGCTCAGGAATCCTACTCGTACCCCTACGGCCATCTCAATTACGTCGAGGGCACGGTCACGGTGCAACGCGCGTCCAAGCCCGAGCCCGAGGCCGGAGCGGTGAACGTTCCGATTCTCCCCGGCGACCGCCTGTGGACTGAAGGAGGCTCTCGCGCCGAGGTCGTGTTTGCCGACGGCACCGTGCTTCGGCTCGGGGAGCTCACGAAGCTCGACCTCGAAGAGCTCGACAAGGAGCTTCTCGTACGACTCTGGAGTGGAAGCTTGATCGTGAAGCTCGAGGAGCCTCGGGCGAGCGTGCGCGTCGATGCCCCGGCAGCGAGCGTATACCCGAGTGCCCCGGGCACCTATCGCCTGGACGTCGAAGCCGAACACCTTTCACTGAGCGTCTCGAGTGGATCCGCAGAGCTGGCGTCGAGCGTCGGCTCGGTGCTAATAGGGGCGGGCGAGCAAAGCGAGATCACGCGCGGGCTGTCGCCAAGTACACCCCAGGCGTTCAATACCGCGAGGTTGGACGAGCTCGGCGAATGGAGCGAATCACGCGATCGACGGGTCTCGCGCACGCAAGATGTGATTGTGAGAAGCCTGCCGCACGAAGTCCATCACTACGCAGACGATCTCGAGGAGCACGGATCCTGGCAGTACGAGAACGACTATGGCTACGTCTGGTATCCACAGGTCGGCGCGTCATGGGCGCCCTACCGCGACGGATGGTGGCATTACACCGGCCTCGGGTACACCTGGATCGCCTACGAGCCCTGGGGCTGGGCGCCTTATCACTACGGACGGTGGGGTCATGGGCACCGGGGGTGGTACTGGATCCCGGGCTCCTACTGGAGTCCCGCATGGGTGTCCTTCGCCTTCGGTCCTGCCTGGATCGGATGGAGCCCGCTTGGATTCCACAACCGCGCGGTGTTCGGATTCGATTCGGTATTCCACCACGGCCGGCATTTTCGCGGAGGCAAACGATTTGCTCACGGCTTCGACGATTGTGCCGGTTGGAGCTTCGTCGAAAAAGGGCATTTTGGACGACGCGCGGGTAGAGACCAGTTGGGCGCCGATGTGGTTGCACCCTCGGCGCACCGGGCGCGGGTCTTCGATTCCGGCGCGGTGTTGAGGCGCGATCTGACTCCGATGGCGTCCGGCTCCGTCCGAAGAGGAGCCATCGAGGCCCGAACCGTGTCGCGGCAAGGCGTGGCACGGCGCCTAACGAGCCGAGTCGAATCGAGCCCGAGATTGTCGCTCACCGACCGTTCTGCGCTCCGCTCCGGCGGCGCACGGGAGCGTACGGTTTGGCAGAACGGCGATCTCACGAGACCGACGACCGACGGGCGCGACCGGAGAGCGCAAACCGGAACGGCGGAGTCGAGCCGCGGGCGGTCATCCGTATCGAACGGCGTTCTTTCTCGGGGCAACACTCTACGAAGCTCTCGCCCGCGAGGATTCGAGAGCGGCATGGACGCTTCTCCGCGCGAACGAGGCCGTGCGGGCACCACCTTCAGCTCGCCTCGCGGAAGCGAATCGGCCCGGCCCAGCAGATTGAGATCCGATTCGAGTCGCCGGAACGGCTCGTCGACGAGCCAACCTTCTCGCTCTTCGGTCGGCGAGCGGACCCGTGAGCGGTTCGGACGAGCGCCATCCTCGTCGGCGCGACCCGCTCGCCCCTCATCCGGCCGTCCCATGGTCGGGGCTCCACGATCGTCGGGGACGAGAGGCCAGGGCGCGACCGCGACGTCGTCGTCAGGCCGCGGCCGTTCTTCCGGTGTCCAGCGCGGCGGGGCAAGAGGATCTTCCCGCGGCCCTTCCGGAACGCGCGGGAACCGATCGAATTAATCCCATCACCCCCTAGAAGACAATCCGTGCGTGCGCGCACATCTTCCGATGCCCTTAGCATCATGTTTATTCCCATCTCTTGTTGTTTTCGTCCAGATCATGGAAAATAGGCTCTCACAGGCAAAACCCTAGACCACAGGCGGAACGATAGGCAATGGCTACGTCCAACGTGGAGCGAAGCGCACCGTCCAGCATCGACTGGGTCGGCTCCCTCTCGAGCGTCCCGCTCGCCGAGGTCTTCCGAAAAATCGCTTTCGAGGAAGCCAGCGGGGATCTCCAGGTGCATCTCGGCACGGCGATCAAGACGATCTACTTCCAGAAGGGCTTCGTCGTATTCGCTGCCAGCGACCAGAAACGAGATCGTCTCGGCGAAAGCCTCATCGAGGCGGGACGCATCTCCCGCCACGAGTTCGCGCTCGCGAGCATGCTCATGAAGAGCAGCAAGAAGAAGTTTGGCGAGGCCCTTGTACAGGCCGGGGTGATGTCCGAGGAGGAGCTGGGGCGGCAGGTCGCGATGCAGGTCAATCGCATCGTGCTCTCGCTCTTCAAAGCAAAAGAGGGCGTCTATAGCTTCGACGAGCGCGGGACCGTCATCCCCGTCGATCTCATGGTGAGTCTATCGATCTATCGAATCCTGCTCGAGGGCATTCGCTACATGTGCGACGGGAAGCTCATCCTTTCGGGGCTTCCGCCGCTCGACACCGTCGTGCGCGTCGCCGAAAGACCGCCGTTCACCCTCGATGGACGCAAGCTGAAACCCGTCGAGGAATCTATCTTGAAGACGGCAGGCCAGGGCTCACCGCTTGCCGAGCTGATCCGGACCGTGGATTCCGACCGAGGCGTCGCGCTTC
>DASPGQ010000529.1 GCA_035620555.1 Vicinamibacteria bacterium | reverse complement strand
AAGCGACGGGTCCTCGGGAGCCCGCAGGTTGGTCGAGAGCTCGTCGGTTCTGCCCGTGACCTCGAGGCGGATCGGGGTCCCGCCGACCTCGGTGTGCGCGGAGACATCGACGATGGGTGCGCTCAACGGATAGCCGTCGAGCGTGACGCGCGCGAGCTCGAGCTCGTAGGTTCTTCCGCCGAAGAAGATCGTTCCGCCGGCGCGGGTGTTTACGCGTCCCCGGAGCTCCGGTGCCGCGAGCGTCCCGGTCGCGTCCAGATCAGCCGTGAGAGAGGTGTGCGCCAGGTTGTTCCTCACTCGCAGGCCATCCTCGCTCTCGGCGTGCAGATCGATACGGATCCTCTCCGCAAAGGATCGCTGTCGCTGGATGACTGCCGCCTCGCGTGACAGAAGGGAGAGGAGCTCGCGCTCCACGGTGACGTCACGATCGTAGATCGCCTCGCGAAGCCGAACTTCCCCCGAGAGGAGATAGCCTCGCCCCTCGTTCTGGAACGCCAGCTCCGCGGACGTGGTGCTTCTCAGGCCCTCGGGATATTCCAAGCGGACGTCAGTCGCGTTTGAGCGGATCGATACCCGCTCACCGTCGCCCGACGCGAAAGGAGCGTAGAACCCTTCGGCCCGCAAGGTTCCTCCCCCGAGACGACCCTGCAATCGCTCGAGCACCATACGGTGCGAGTCGAGCATGACGCGTGCCTCCACGTCGCTCACCACGAGCGGTGGTTGGTCGACTCGGAAACTGGCCCCATCCAACTCCGCGGATCCCGTGAGCTGGAGCTCTTCTCGCTGCCTCCCGCCCGACGCGTCGAGATCGAGTCGAACCGATCCGGATGCTGCCGCCTCGGGCAAGAAGGCGTTCGCCAGCGCGAGATCGGCGTCCCCGCGGGCCGTGAACGACCACGGGAGATTCGGGGACAGAGTGACCTCGGCCTCGGTGACCAGGTCGATTCCCTCGCCTTCGAAGCGGAGAGGTGAAAACTCGAGCCGAGCATCGCTCAGCCGAAGGGAAGCCGGCCCCGCCGTTACTTCCTTTCCAGCGACGCGGACGAGGAGCTTGGAGATCGTTCCCGTGCCTTCGAGTTCCCGGACGTGGAGCCCGCCCATCTCGACCGCCGCCAACGCAGAAAGAATGAGCGAAGCGTCTTGGACGTCCTCGGTGCCCTCCAGAAGAGGGGCGAGATCCAATTCTCGCGCGTCGATCCGGAGCTCTCCGCCAAGAGCGCTGGAGGCGGTTTGCCCGGCGCAGAAGTCGAGCGCACCTTCGGCCGCGAGCGTTCCACCGAGGAGCTTCCCGCTCAACCGCTCGAGAGTAATCCGATCGTCGTCCGCTTCGAGCAGCAGGTGAACCTCGCGAACCTCGAGGGGGCTCCGCAAAAACGATCCGTCTTGGAGAATGGCCCGACCGGTCAAACTCGGGGCCCCGGGCTCTCCCTCGAGCCTCAGATCGAGGTCCACCTCACCGTCTACTCTCGCCTCCCGAGCGAAGGCTTCCAGCTCCTTCAATCCCAGGACACCCGCCACCCTCAGATCGTGATCGGCGTCTTCTCCGAGAGCGAGTACTCCATCGACCTCGAGAGCCGTTTTCTCTCCCGCCACGACAAGGTTCGAAACGGCTGCATGCGACAGGTCGCCCTCGAACGTGAACGGGGCTTTCGCGCGCAAATCAACTCCACGCAGCTCGGCCTCGAGTGTTTCCACGCTTCCTCGAAACGAAACGCGAGAAAATGGTGCCAGATCGGCACGCCCGCTCACGTGTCCCGAGGCAACGACCCGCGGTCCTGGAACGCCGTCTCCGATCCAAAGGGACAGCGCCTCGGGAAGCGGCGCCCTGTCGAGCTCGAGTTGCACGACGATTGGGTACTTGCGACGAAGCTGGAGCTCCGCCGTCAGAAACTCGCCTCCGGCATAACGTGCTGCTCCCGTTGCGGTCTCCCCGTTGGAGCGAGCCGTGATCGAAAAAGCGGGCAGCTCGCGGCCTCGGATCGATGTCCCGGCGAGGTCGAGGGCGAGGCTCCCCGACGGACTCGCGAGCGGTCCCGAGAGCTCGACGTCGATGCGCTCGATGAGGCCGGCCCATGGATCGAAACGTGCCCGGATCTCTTTGCCTGCGAGCCTCACGTCCTTCAGCCGGCCGCTTTCGAGCTCGATCGTGCCGCCCGCCTCGAGCCGGCCGGTTCCGGAACGACTCTCGAGAGCGAGGTCGATGACATGAAGTCGACCCTGGGAAATACGGGCCCATCCGCGGAGATCGAAGAGTTCTTCACCCGTTTCGAACGTCGACGGTAGGAGACGTGCTTCGATGTCGAGTGCGTCGGGCTCGAGACCGTCGCCCGACGCGGTTCCTTCGAAGCCAATGACTCCTCGGGTCGAAGCGGGGATGGAATCTGGAAGCGCGCCCGTCAAAGTCGCGAGGTCGAGCTGCTCAACACGGAAGTTCACCCGAAAGTCGCTGGGAGTGATCGTGCCGTCCAATCGAGTGGCCGCCTGGCCAATATCGAGCTCCCGGGAGCGAAACGCGATGATTCCGTCCTCCGCGTTCACCGAGATGGAGCCGGACGCAGGCCGCGGATGTCGGCCGTCGAGACCGGTGAGAGCAAACTCGGCTTCACCGTCAAGAGTCTCGAGACTCCAATCCTGGAGGCGAGCGCGCACCGAACCCTCTAGGGAAGATGCGATCGCCGCCTCGCCGGCAAGCTCGTCCAGAATCCTTTCAAGGGAGACGTGCGCGAACGTCACCTCCACCGACTGCGTTCCCCCTCGGCGAAAATCGAGCTCGGCCGCTCCGTCGAGAGTGCCCCGATAGCCTTCGACCTCGAAGGGTGCGATGGCGAGCACGTCGTCCTCGAAACGAAGTCCTGCGCCGACGTCGATGGGACCGATCTGACCGATCTCGAGCTCGCGAGCCTCGAGCTCCCCAGAGACACGGGAACCCTTGTCTCCGAACGAGAGGACGAGTCGGCTCGAGATACGTCCTTTCATCGGGGAGCTCGATGTAAGCACGCCCAGGAGTGACGCTTCGATGGAGAGCTCGACGTCGAATCGAGACACGAGCGGGCGAAGACGCTCGACGATGCCCTTTGCTTCCGCCCGGGCGCCGTCCAACTGGAGGTGCGCCCTCGGTATCTCGGCACCGTCCTCTCCGCCTAAAGCGACGAGCTCCGCGCGCTTCAGCTCGAAGCGGGCGTTGCGAAAGGCGACGGCCCCCCCGCCGACCTCGAGCGAGCCACGATACCCCTCGTGCGAGTCCTCGAGCTCGAGGTCGATGGAAGCGACGTCGAGCTCGTCCCCGCGGGATTCGAATCGCAGCCGTCCATCCGCTATCTTCAAACCGGCGAGCCAGGAGGGAAGTCTTGGCTCCAAGGGCTCCGCGGACGCGTATCCGGCGTCGTCGCCGCTCGAAGACCGGGAGCGGGCATCCGAACGGAGCGTGAGCTCGGGTGATTCGACCCGTACGGTGATCGACAACGGCGTGGTACGGAGCCGCACTTCGATCCGTCTCGCTCGCAACTCATACGACAGCCCGGGTAACATCGCGTCGGACTCGGCGGTGACGCTCTCGAGGACCGCTTCGCCGCGCCAAAGACGATAGGCGACATCGCCAACGGTGACACGCCCTTCGATCGCCCTCGACGCCTGGCTCGATAGAAACCGTGCGAGCCCCCGCTGAACGAGAGGCGTGTGCAGCAGAGCGAGGCTCAAGACGAACAGGATCAGCAGAGCGAAAAGCACTCTCGCCGCTCGGGACAACGCCCGCGAGAGTGGAGTGGACACCGACCCTCGTCAGCGCAGACGCGAGACCAGGTCGCGGACCTGACCCGCCTCGGGCGCCTCAGGCGCTAGCTCGAGGAAACGATTCAAATGGAGTAGCGTGAGATCCGGCTTTCCCGCGGCGTTATAGGCGAGTCCGAGGTGGTAGTGCGCATAGGCATGTGATGGATCGAGCTCGACCGCCCGCTTCAACTTCTGGATCGACTCCTGGAGCTCGCCCGAATGGCCATCGGCTAGCCCGAGACCGAAGTAAGCGTTCGCGGAATGTTCGTCGAGCTCGAGCGCTCTTTGGAAAGCATTGCGCGATTCGTCCACTCGATTCAATTGAAGGCGCGCGAGCCCCAGATACTCCCAGGCACGAGAGTCGCCCTCGCTCGTTTGGACGGCGCGCTCGAGTACTGTGACTGCTTCCGCGTATTGCCGCTTCTCGTAGAGCTCGATTCCCCGGTCGACCTCGTCTCCGAGGCTCGATTCGAGCTTCGGCGGGGGAGCCGGCTCTCCACGAGCGCAGGCGGAAACGAGGCCGAAGAGCCCCGCCAACACCGGGAGCGCCGTCGTTTTCAT
>DASPGQ010000528.1 GCA_035620555.1 Vicinamibacteria bacterium | reverse complement strand
CTACCCTTTGACCGACGAGCTGCACGGAGGCCGATTCTTCGTGAGGACCGCGGCCGGATGGTCGATGACTCCTCTGTTCCTCGCCCTGCTGGTGGTGGAGTTCTCCGACGTGGTCTTTGCCGTGGATTCGATCCCCGCCATCTTTGCGGTGACCCAGGATCCCTTTCTCGTATTCACTTCGAACGTCTTCGCCATCCTCGGTCTTCGATCGCTCTATTTCGCGCTGGCCGCGGTCATGGCGGGTTTTCGCTATCTGAAGATGAGCCTGGTCTATGTCCTCGGATTCGTCGGGGTCAAGATGCTCCTGTCGCACCACTATCCCATTCCGACTTTCCTCTCACTGTCGGTAATCCTCGGAATCCTCGGCGTCGGCATCGCCGCATCGTTCGTCGGGCGCGGCCGTGACACCGCTCCACTGGTGTCGCCGCTCGCGAACGAGCTGGAGAGCCTTTTGCTTCTGACGAGAAAACATGCGCGACGAACGATCGTCCTCCTCATGGGTTCCACGCTTCTCGTCGTCGGAGCCGCGCTTCTCGTACTTCCGGGCCCGGGGCTCCTGCTGATCGCCCTCGCGCTCGCGGTTCTCGCGACCGAATTTATCTGGGCGCGACGCTGGCTCGAGCGCTTGCGTCAGCGCACGGGAACTATTCAGGGTGAAGTCACCGGATTTTTGCGGCGATTCGAGAATCGCTGAAGAGTCGACGGAGTCGAGGTAACGAGAAATGGATGACCAGGACAAACAGGAGCGATGGGCCACCCGGATTGGCGTGATCCTTGCCGTTTCGGGCTCGGCCGTGGGGCTCGGCAACTTCCTGCGGTTTCCCGGACAGGCGGCACAAAACGGCGGCGGCGCCTTCCTCCTCCCCTATTTCTGCGCGCTCCTCTTCCTCGGCATTCCCATCGGCTGGGCGGAGTGGACGATGGGCCGTTATGGAGGACTCAAGGGCCTGCATTCGGCACCCGCTATTCTCGGAGTCTTTGGCCGAGGCGCCATTGCGCGCTATTTGGGCGCCCTCGGAGTTCTCATTCCCCTCGCGGTGTCGTTCTTCTACACGTTCGTCGAGGCGTGGTGTCTCGGCTACTTCTGGACCTATCTGAACGGCGGCTTGGGGGTCGACACCACCGCAAGCATCGCCGAGCAGACTCGGGTGTCGAGTGAGTTCTATCGTCGGTTCAGCGGCAACGAAGCGAGCGGCATACTCTTTTCCGGCGCCGAGCCTACGGTTCTCTTCTGGGTGATCACCTTCGCGGTGAACCTGTATTTCGTCTATCGAGGCCTCTCCAAGGGAATCGAGACGTTCTGTCGTTGGGCCATGCCCGCCATGGCCCTGTGTGCGCTGGTGGTCCTGATCCGAGTGCTGACGCTGGGCACGCCCGATCCCGCTCGGCCCGAGCTCAGCGTCTCCAACGGGCTCGGCTATATGTGGAATCCGGACTTCGGCGCCCTGGGAAACCCTCAGACCTGGCTCGCTGCCGCGGGTCAGATCTTTTTCAGCCTCTCGGTGGGGTTCGGCGTCATCATCAACTACGCTTCCTACCTCAGGCACAAGGACGATGTGGTTCTGTCCAGCCTTACGGCGTCGGCCACGAACGAGCTCTTCGAGGTCGGCTTCGGCGGACTCATTACCCTGACGGCCTCGTTCGTCTTTCTCGGCCTGTCGGGAACGACAGCGGCCATCGCTACGGGAACCTACGCCCTCGGCTTCACGACCCTGCCGGTGGTCTTCGCCCAGATGGGTCCATTGGGAAACACGGTCGGTGCCGTATGGTTCCTCATGCTGTTTCTCGCCGCGATCACAAGCTCGCTTTCGATGTATCAGCCCACGGTCGCGTTCTTCCAAGAGTCGCTCGGCATCACCCGCAAGGCCGCGGTGGCGCTTCTCGCAATCACCTGCATCGGCGGCTCTCTACCAGTGCTGTACTTCAGCGAAGGCGGCGTTTTTCGTACGACCATCGATGACTGGGTGGGCACGTTCTGCATATTCGTCCTCGCCGCGGTTCAGATCATCTGTTTCAGCTGGGTATTCGGCGCCGACCGCGGCCTCGAAGAGGCGCACCGTGGTGCATCCATCCGCATCCCGCGAGCGCAGCGTTTCGTGATGAAGTACGTGGCTCCCACCTATCTGATTCTGGTGTTCGTCGCCTTTTGCTCCGCGAACCTCGGTCACTGGATTTACGACGCGGTGTCGAGCCCCCTCCGTCAAGGCGCGCTCGTGCTCGTCGGGTTGGTGCTCGTCTTCCTGCTCGTTTGCGTTCGGATCGGGGAGAAGCGTTGGCGGGCAGCGGGGCTCGACATCGACGGGCGTCTCCCTCTGGGCTCTGAGTCGAGGCGGAAGTTATGACTCTCGGAGGTTGGATCTTTCTGCTGCTTTCGGTTGGTTTCGTCTGGGGACTCGCGGCCTGGTGCTTCTACAAAGTGCTGACGTTGCCTAGAGATTCTTGAGGCGACCGTTCGAAGGGAGGCGCTCGTCGCCGCCACGCTGGCAGTAGCGGGGCCGCGGTTCTAGACTGGGGGACGAGGACACACCCTTGTCACCTCCGCGTCGCGAGGTCGGCTACCTCGTAAGCGCCTTCGTCGTCATCGGCGCCGCGACCGTTCTTTATCGTCGGTACGTTCCCGTCGCCAATGCGACCACGGTGTCGCTCTCGTTCCTTCTCGTCATCCTCCTCGTGGCCACGAGAAGCGGCCTCTGGGTGGCGATGGTGACCGCTCTCGTCGCCACGACGTGCTTCAACTTCTTCTTCCTGTCCCCGACAGGCACCTTCCTTGTCACTAGCAGGATTCGAAGCTCGAACCTGTTCTCAGGGCGTCGCCGTCCAGAACTTCGGGTCCCTGGCACGGATGTCCGCGGGCACGTAGCTCATCGTGGGATCAAGCCTGAACCGGTTCGTCTCCGACTTGATGAGCCCGGGAATGAATTTTTCCATGGCGGCCTGCTCTTCGGCGTTCAAGCCTTTCATGGTGGCATCGCCGCTGCTCATCACCGCATCGAGCTGACCGAACTCCGCAACCGAGCCGAATATCAAATAGGTTGAGCCTGGAAGTCCTGCGATCACTTCGTAGACGCGAAAGTTGGCCTCGGGCGCGTTTCGAGAAGCGGATGAGCCATAGGCCTTGGCAGCCTCTCCGAATTCGTCGTCGTAACCGGGACGGAGGCTGAAGATCGAGATTTCCCAAAATCGCTGGGTGGCGATGTCGGGAAACGTGCCGTGGCTCAAGTCAGGGCGGGCGCGGGCGTGAACGATGCGAACGCCGTCGATGTGCGCGGCATCCATTCGACTCAGTCGCGCCAGCTCGGAAGCCAGTTCTTTATTTTCGCTCGTCCGCTTGTAGGAGTCGCCCAGAGCTGCATGTGAATCATACGACGTGGCGTACCATACCTGGCTTCTCCCGGTGAGCGAGGCCAGGGCGAGATAGGTGTAAGGGAACTTGGCTTTCTCGAACGCTGCCGGCCAGCCCGCCTCGGTGATCGCGTGATCCGCATCGTGTCCCTGCTTGATCTCTTCAATGAAAATCTCGAGCAAGTTTGGCTGTGACGACGGCATCGTTTGGGCCACGCTGCGCCCCGAACCGATGATCAAGAGTCCGGCCGCGACCACCAACACGTGTCGTAAACGCATAGAGCTCCCTCCTTTGGCAAAGGGTGTCCATCCGCCCGACGCGCTCGGCACGAACCCGATCGGCGACCGCCGACGAACGAAGACTGTCCCCAGAGCGCACCGATCCTTTGTCATTCCGGCAGGTTTGTCAAGCTGACCCCGGGTCAGTTGTCGCAGATGAAGAGCCAACTTTGAGATTGCCCTCTGAATCCGGGCCGCTCGAGCTAATTCACGTGGACCCACGTGAGGTTTTACGCCCCTCCCTCGGGTGGCAGGGGCCGCGGCCGGCGGTTGTCATCGATGGCGACGAATGTGAAGAGACCTTCCGTTACCTTGATGCGCTCGCCGACGTTTCCCCGGAGCGCCCAGGCCTCGACGTGAAGCGTCATCGACGTCCTGCCGATGCGCACGATGTCGGTGTAGACGCAGAGGATGTCGCCAACGAAAACCGGCAGCTTGAATATCATCGAATCGATGGCGACGGTCGCGACGCGCCCTTGCGCCCTCAGACCCGCTGTCATCCCGCCGGCGATATCCATTTGCGAGATCACCCAGCCCCCGAAAATGTCGCCCGACGGGTTGGCGTCCGCGGGCATGGCAACGGTGCGGAGCGACAGCTGGCCTCGCGGCTCGCTCACGGAGACCTCCTCGGCGCACGAATGCCGCGGAATTCCCAGTCGCCACCGAGCGCGGTGGAGACGACCTCTTCAGACTCGCTCGGCTGCGCGCCGAGGTCGTCGCGTAGGGGCGTCGACCCCTCGACGATGGTGTTGGTCAATGCGCCCAGGCCCTCGACCTCCACGGTCACGACGTCACCCGGTTCGGCCGGCCGCGAGCCCGCGGGCGTGCCCGAAAAGATGCAATCACCAGGCTCGAGCGTGAGATTTCGCGCGAGATCCGCCACGAGATAGCTCATGTCCCACACCATTTCCGATGTACGCCCGTCTTGTCGCACCTCACCGTTGACGAAGGTGCGGATGCGCTTGTCGCGAAACTCCCAATCGGCGGCGAGCTCGGGGCCGATGGGACAGAGCGTGTCGGTGCCCTTGACCCGCAGCATCGAGCCGGCGTCCGTGTCCCGAAAGTCGTGGAGTCCGAAGTCGTTGCCGATCGTGTATCCGGCTATGTACTCTCGTGCTTCTTCTCGTGAGACGTTTCGGCAGGTCTTCCCGATGACGATGACGATCTCACCTTCGTAGTTGAGATACTTGCACCGCGGGGGACGCTCGACGGGTCCGCGGTGCGCGTTGAGGGAGCTGGTCGGCTTCTGGAAGTAGGTTGGCGCTTGCGGAAGCCTGGCCCCGAACTCATCGACGCGGCTCCGGTAATTGAGGTGGACGCACAAGATCTTGCTCGGCTCGACGGGTGGAAGGTAGTCGGCGCTCGATTCGGGGATCCGCCGGTCGTCGTCGGCTACGAGATCGGTGTCATCCAAGCGAACCGACGTCGGCACTCCGTCGAGCAAGATGCGCCGCATATCAACCCAGCTCGTCGAGCGTTAGCCGGAAGCTCGGAACGAAGGTGTCGAGAAAGTACTTCACCTCGGGAAGCTCGATCTCCGCAACCGTTTTCGCGAGCGCTTGTTCGGCTCTCGAGAACTCGCGGTTACCCGCCGAGGTCTCCTCCAGGCATTTGATGTAGGCACAGATCTTGTCCGCTGCCTTGACGATTGCCACATGCTCCTGGTCCTTGGGGTCGAGCAAAGAGCGGTAGTCGTTCCGAAGCTCCGCGGGTACCATCGCCAAGAGCCGGTCGGCGGCCGAGGCCTCGATATCCTGGTAGGCCTTGCGGATCTCGGGGTTGAAATACTTGATGGGAGAGGGGAGATCTCCCGTGAGGACCTCGCCGGCGTCGTGATAGAGCGCAAGCGCGGCAACGCGCTCGGCGCTCACCGTTCCGCCGAAACGCCGATTGCGTATGAGCGCGAGGGCGTGAGCGATCTGCGCGACGCGCAAGCTGTGCTCCTGGACGTTCTCGGCATAGGTGTTGTGCATCAATCCCCATCGCTGGATGAACTTCATCCGCGACAGGTAGGCGAAGAAGTGGCTCATGGCTTCGGCGGGCGCGATTCTACAACAGCGCGAGAGGGCTTGGTCGAGCAGAGCCGGGGTACAATCGCGGCCATGCAGCGCGTGGACCAATGGATCGGTGGCGAGCGCTTGGCCTCGGCCGACACGTTCGAGGACCTTTCCCCGATCGACGAGACGGTCATCGCCGCGGTGGCGCGAGGAGGGCGTGAGGAAGCGGAGGCGGCGATCGAAGTCGCGGCGCGCGCATTCCCCGCCTGGAGTCGGACTCCTCGCGAAAATCGAGCCGCGGTGCTCCACGCCATTGCCGACGGCATCGAATTGAGACTCGAGGAGCTGGCGACGGTGGAGACGCGGGACAACGGGGCGCTTCTCCGCTCGCACCGGCGCGCGGTGATCCCGCGAGCGGCGCACAACTTTCGCTTCTTTGCCGATTGGCTCCTCAAGCTCAACCACGAGGATTTCGAAACGCGAAGGCACGAGAACCACGTGAGCTGGGATCCCGCCGGTGTCTCGGTCTGCATCACGCCCTGGAATGCGCCGCTGATGCTCGCTACGTGGAAAGTCGCGCCCGCTCTCGCCGCGGGGAACACGGTGGTTCTGAAGCCCGCCGAGTGGTCGCCGCTCACCGCGTCGCTTCTCGCCGACATCGCGAAAGAAGCGGAGCTTCCCGACGGGGTCCTGAATGTCGTACAGGGTATCGGCGAGGAAGTGGGACCCCACCTGATCGGTGATCACCGCGTGTCGCGGGTGAGCTTCACCGGCTCGGTCGAGACCGGCCGACTCATCGCCGCGGAAGCGGGGAAGAACCTGACCCCGGTGAGCCTCGAGCTGGGCGGTAAATCACCCTTCGTCGTGTTTGCCGATGCGGACCTCGAGGCCGCCGTCGCGACCGCAGTCGAGCAGTACGACAACGCGGGCCAGGTGTGTCTCGCCGGGACGAGGCTTCTCGTCCAGGAGCCGGCGTACGACGCGTTTCTGGAGCGCTTCCTGGAAAAGGCCCGCCTTTTGGTTCAGGGCGACCCGCGTGATGAG
>DASPGQ010000527.1 GCA_035620555.1 Vicinamibacteria bacterium | reverse complement strand
TATGCCCGCGCGCTCCGAGGCTTCCGTTGGCTTCTCCATTCACACCGGCTGGGCCGCGGCGGTCGTGGTCGAAGGCCCGTTGCGAGCCCCGCGGATCGTGGACCGCGCGCGTCCGCCTCGCGGATTCGGACGATACGGTCGAGGCACAGGTCTACCAACGGGCCGCAGAGATGGCGAGCGCTGCCGACTCAAGCTCGTTCATGAGGCGACGCGCGCCGCTGCCCGACGGGCGGCCCAGGCGAAAGGACAAGGATAAAGGATAGGAACTTCAATCGGGCCTTCGGAGGGAGAAGGATCAAGAAATCGGTTGTCGTGGGCAGAGAGGATAGGGTCTGGGAGTGGGAATCGGAGGTTGTGCAGGCCGGAGGCCATGTTTCGATGTCGATACCGGAGTCGAGGCGCACCTGGCGGCCACACGCGAGAGGACGCCGAGGCTCTCTGCCACCTAGCCCTGCGTCTCGTGGGGTTCCGAGCTCGAGCAAGACGCGCCAAAGAGCAGCGCGATCACGCTGGGCGTGGCGGGCTTCGTCGCAAGAAGCACACTGGCTTCATGATTCAATCATGGCGAGTCTTCAAGCAGCGGAGAGCGACGGCGTCACATCCGACCTCACCTCAAAGTTATCTGCAATGGGAGCTGACGGAGTTAGCGCGGGAGGGTCTCATGCGAAGATCGCACTCCTGGGAATCGACGGCAGGAGCCACAACGCAAGCGGGCGAAACCACATTCCGGCGACGCGCAGTCAAGGTAATTCAACGGTGCCACCGCGAGTTTAGCGCGTCCCGGGAGCGCGTTTACTTCTTCTTGGTCCTTCTGCTGCCCGAACCTAGCGCCCACCGTCATTCTTAGATCAAGCAGGGGATGGCCTTGCGCCCAAAGTGGCGCACGCTCGAAAAGAATCCAGCTCCGATGTGTACCGCGCACCTACGCACGTTGTCGAAGCCATAGACGCGATCCGTCGCGGCTCGAGACTTCGAAAACGTTTTCTTCGTTGAAGAGTCGTTGCACGTACTCCTGCGGTGCAAAAAAATTCATGTTTTAAGAGTCGTATGAACAAAATCGATTTGAAATCGCTTTGCAGCGACCCGCTTCTTCTTCAGCTTTCGAAACTCGTGCAGCAGTCGCGAGAAGGTCGACCCGCTCGCGCGGGCACGCTACCTGGTGCAGTTCACTGCGACCGATGAGCTCCGAAGAAATCTCGATCGGCTCAAAACGCTCATGCCGGGGTGCGACCTGGCCTCGATGGTCGAGGCGGCGGTGGGCGAGAAGCTCGAACGTCTCGAGGCCAGACGCATTGGTTAGACGCCCAAACCGAGAAAGAACGTGGACGAGGCGGATACGTCGCCAGGAGTGCGCGGCATATCAGCTCCGGTGAAACGTTTCGTGTCGGAACGCGACGGCGGTCAATGCACCTTCGTTTGCAAGGACGGGCGTCGTTGTCCCGAGCGCCTTGACTTTGAGTTCCATCACCGGAACCCGTATGGCCGCGGTGGGGATCGAAGCCCCGTCAACATCGTTCTCATGTGCAACACAATCTCTACATGGCGGAGTTGGATTACGACAAAGAGCTCATGGACCGCTACAGCCGCTCAGATGACGTGATTCGTGAGCCTGCGCCGACGTATGGGCTCCGTCGAGAGTGGTCATCGACCGCTCGTAGCTTGACGAGCTCATGGGCGCGACTCCGCAACGCGGAATGAAACGCGATACGATGGACTTGATGCGACCTCGAAGATCGGCTGCGGTCTCGGACACGAGCCCCGAAGCCGAAGAAGTGCTCCTGCAGCTTCTCAGAGAAGCCCCGCCCTGGCGTAAGCTCGAGATCGTTTCCGACCTAAACCGAACGCTGCGCGAGCTCGTCCTGAGCGAGCTCGGTGAGCGCTACCCTCGCAAGTCGGACGACGAGCTCCGTTTCCTTCTCGCCGAACGGTTGTACGGAGCTGAAGTTGCACGCGCGATAGAAAAGGCCCGTCTTGGCCGTTGAGCCCGAGTCTGACGTTATTGCGGTCACGCTGCGTGTGGTGGAGCTGCTCGAGGAGCTCGGTGTTCCGTACGTCATCGGCGGCTCGCTGGCGAGCTCCGTTCACGGCACGATGCGGTCCACGGGAGATGTCGATTTCGTCGTCGATCTGAAACCCGAGGATGTTCCGCCGTTCGTCCAGGCGTTGGGTGACGAGTTCTACGTTTCCGAGAATCGGGTCACGCGATCGGTAGAGGCCGGTGGAAGCTTCAATGTCATCGCGCTCGAACCGATGTTCAAGGTCGACTTTTTCGTCGCAAAGGACAAACCGTTCGAGTCGTCTCAGTTGCGTCGGGGTGAAGCGCTTCGCGTTTCCCGCACCGCGAATGAGCGCGTCAACGTCTCGACCCCGGAGGATGTCGTCGTGGCAAAGCTGAGATGGTACCGCAAAGGGGGTGAGGTCTCCGACCGCCAATGGGAGGACGTTCTCGGCGTTTTGAGGGTGAAATCCGGCACCCTCGACGAAGAGTACCTAGAACGCATGGCGGAAGAAGTTGGAGTGAGCGATCTGCTCACCGAAGCTCTCGACGAAGCGGGTGGCGAGAAAAAGAGCTAGCAGGCAAGTCCCAGGCCGAGCTCGGTGGTCAACGAGAGGGCATCAGGACCAGGGTGACCGCGAACATGCGCTGGATACTCCCAGATGGCTCAGGGCGACACAAGATCCAATTCGAAGGGGACCGCGGGGCCATTTATCGGTGCGACGCTAGAGCACACGCGTTTCCTAGAACGTTGGTGCCAACGGAGCCTAACGCCCCGTGGGGACGAGCCGCTCGAGCTCGGTGAACCAGGCTCGAAAGACACCTCGATTTTCGCCTTGTGTTCGCCTAAACGCGCAGCTCCTCGCGCTCGGCTGCGATCCTGGCAACGGCTGGTCGTTTTTCATGGACTTTCGCGAGCTGTGTCCAACCCGGCTTCCAACGATCAATCTCCGCTAGGCCCTCACCGCACTCACTTCACAGGAACCAGCCGCTTCAGCTCTTCATGCCAATTGAGCACGACGTGGAGCTCTTCGGGAAGCTCTCTTCGCATGACCACCAGGAATCGTTTTCCGTCGTGGCTGACGTCGTAGTTGTCGCGGTTACCGCTGCGGCGCGACGCGAAGACGATTCGTGAGCCGTGTCGAGCTCAACAGGCGTTTCTAGGTTGTGGCAAGCAGCGGACCTGATACGGCTGGCGCAAGTTTTTCAAGAAAGAAGGGAGGTTCACACCGCCGGATCTCGTCTCCATTACCCATGGAGGCGTTTTATGCATCATTTCTTCGCTCGAAGCCGCACGACCCCATTCGCCGGCGGTATTTCCGATATACTCGAGAAGGAGTCGATTCATGGATCTCGTCATTCGTCTTTCGAAGCCCGAGGAGCTCAAGGCCATTCCCATACTGCTTCGCCACTCGCCGGGTACGGTGCTTCCGAACGGCACCTACATCATCTCGGGAGGGGCTGCGAAAGCGTTGCGTGCCGCAGGAATCGAATTCCAGGAAATAAGTCGGTTGACCCACGTGCCACCGAGAGGCGGCGCGTCGGGTGAAAGAGTATGAGCTCTACATCCCGACTTATTACAACGACCGGCGGCCGGTAGGGCCTGAGAAGTTCGATTCACTCCAGGAGATTCTCCTGCAGCAGTTTGGCGGCGTCACTTACTTTTCCGTACCCAACAGCGGTCTTTGGAGAATGGCCGACGTCGTTTACCGTGACGAAGTCGTCATTTACCGGGTGATCACGTCGGAGGCAAAGTCCGCACGGCGGTTCTTCGAGTTGCTGAAGCAACAGCTCAAAGTGGAGCTGGAGCAGGAGGAAATCCTGATCGTCGAGCGTGACGTAAGAACACTCTGACTCGACGGAGGACCTCGACGATCGGACGATCGCGCTCCCGTCGGCAACTCGCCTCGGAAACGAGTCAGAATGAAACGAAGTGCGCGTTACGGTCCACTAGGCGGGCCGGGGATCGTCGCCGGGTCCGTATCGTCGTAGAGCTGCTCAACCAGCCCCGCTCGCCGCCGCAACACCGCTCTCTGATTGATATGACCCTTGTCCGTGATCTCACCGTCATCGACCGATGGTGGCTCGATCAGAATCATCGCCCCTTCCAGGCGCTCGGTCGCCGCCCCGTGCGTACCAGCGGGCACGGCGAGCTCGAGAGGGTCGGCTATGGCCGGTTAGTCGAACACGAAGACCGACCCGCCGACGAGCGGTTCCGGCAAACTCGAGCGATGGGCGCTTCCGGGAAAGCGCCAGCCCATGACGCGACCCCTCCGCTCTCGACCGAGCTTCGCACCCCGCGAAGCTACCACCGCGGTGCCGAGGCATTCAACATCTGCTCACGCGCCGGTTGTCTCGGAAGGAGCTTTGCTTCGAAGTCGAGGGCGACGACCAACTATCCTCGACACGTAACCTCCCCGAAGACGCCTCGCGCCAGTGACGCTCCTCGTTCGTGTCGCAGGACCTCGTTGGTCCGTACGGTCCCGCCGTCGCGGTTGAACGAGGTTACGAGCTCCGTCGCTCCCTCCGTCGGAGGCGCTGAAGGATGAACGCGAGCGTCGCGAGAGCGGCCACCAAGAATACCGTGAGACGACGACGGGACCAGCTCGACGGCAAGCTCATAGGGCGCGCATCGCCGAGCAGGACGAACGGGGCCCAGAAAAAAGACCGGGGACGCGGTCGCGTCCTCAGCTG
>DASPGQ010000526.1 GCA_035620555.1 Vicinamibacteria bacterium | reverse complement strand
CTTCCGGAGATCGCGGTTCGTCGCCGCGATCACGCGGATGTTGGCCTTCAGAGCCCGGGTGCCGCCCAGCCGCTGGAACTGCCGCTCCTGCAGCGCGCGCAAGAGCTTCGCCTGGGCGGAGGGGCTCATCTCGCTCACCTCCTGTCCGGGCATCGTCGCTGAGCGCTGGTGAAGGCGCCGCGCTCGTGCCCGAAGAGCTCGGACTCGAGAAGGTGCTCGGGAAGCGCGGCGCAGTTCAACGCGATGAACGGGTCGGCTCTCCGGGTCGACGCTCGGTGGAGGAACCGGGCGATGACCTCCTTGCCCGTACCCGACTCACCGCTGAGAAGGACGGTGGTATCGGTCGCCGCGACCTGCGTCGCTTTCTTCAGTACGTCCCGCCGCTCCACCGATTCTCCCACGACGCCGGAATGGGTCTTCGAGGCCTTCGCCGCCCGCCCATCCTGGGCAGCGGTCACGGCGCTGGGCTCGAAACGGTCCCATTCTCGAATGAACCTCGCGCCCCGGGACCTGCGCGAGGCGACTCGTCTGCCGATGCGCACCCGCGAGCAGTATGCGTATTCCCGTGCGCCGCGGCAACCGGCACCGATCCGATCCGTTTCCCGGAAGTGGCTGGGCGGACGTGCGATGGTTCGCGGCGAGCGACGGGTGCAATTGTGGCATCGATGTTGCCCCCCAAAGCATCCGCAATAGCCGAGGGTCTGCCGTAGGACTGGCACCACGGGATGTCGCGAGTGCGTCCGCCGGCACGTAACGGCAGGTCATATGAAGAGACCGGGAAGGCGAGCGAGCTCCACTGGGCGGCGGATCGACGACGCTGACCTCGTGGGCTGCTCCCGCCGGCGACCGGCTAGGAAGCAAGAATCTCCGCTTCGCGCCGCGGCCGATCCAACGTACGAAGCCATCGCGCGGCGGGCGTTCGACCCGAACGAGCGGCGAGGGGAAGGCCTCAGTCGCGTTGGGGGACGACTGGCTTCAGGCCGAGCGCGAGCTGCGGGCTTTTGGAGGCGATGTCCCCTCGTGAGCGGATGTCCGTGATGAGTGCGCGGTATGGAACGAACATGGAGGGTTCCGTTCCCGTGAACCGAGCGGGGAGCTGTTCTCGCACCGGACCTTGCCCTCGGACTGCGGAGACATGATGGCCGCCAGGATGTCCATCCTGCTCGCCGCGGTCGCGGCTCGTCTTGCGGGAGCTCTCGACAGCGGGAGCGTCTCAGGCAGGATCACGAACCCGGCTCAGGAGACGGTTGCCGGAGTTTCGGTCACCCTTGCCGAGAACGGCGGTCCCGCTCTCTCCCAGGTCTCGAATGCGGAAGGCGAATTCCGGTTCGCGGACGTCCCTCCCGGGACGTACCGCCTGCTCTTCACCTTTCCCGGCTACGAGGATCTCACGGTCCAGGACGTGATCGTCACGGGCGAGGTCGAGAGCCGGGTGGACGTCTCTCTCTCTCTCTCGAGATTCATGGAGAGCGTAATGGTCCGTGGAGTGGTCCCGGTCGAAGAAGGGGTTCCGGCCGAGCCCAACCCTGCCGTGGAAATCGAGACCGCACGACTCGACCTCCTCCCTTTGTCGACGGACCGCTTCCACGACGCCTTCCCCCTGTTGCCCGGAGTGGTTCGGGACCCGGAAGGCCGCATCAGCTTCAGCGGCGCGCGGCCTACCCAGTCGATCCTGCTCGTGAACGGCGCAAACGTTACCGATCCGGTGACGGGGGACTTCGCCGTGGACCTTCCGCTGAGAGCGGTGGAAACGGTCAAGGTGACCGAGATCCCGTATTCCGCGGAGTTCGGCAGGGTGACGGCCGCGGTCGCGGAAGTGAACACCCGCGCGGGGACGGATGAATGGCACCTGGACATCGGAGACATCCTTCCGAAGATCAACTTTCGTGATGGGAAGATCCAGGGCATCCGCGCGTTCGTTCCTCAGATCGCGGTCCGGGGCCCCATCGAGAAGGGAAAGCTATGGCTCGCCCAGAGCCTCGCATACCGGTTCGTGAGGTCGCGCGTCTACGACGTCGAGTCCGGTGGGGACGAGAGCGTGCTCGAGAGCTACGACAGCTTCACCCAGCTCGACTGGAGGGTCGCGGAGAATCACCACGTCACCACGACCTTCTCCTACTTCCCAGGCGAGACCGATAACCTGGGATTGAACGCGTTGAGCACCGAGGCCTCGACCCCGGAGTTCCACAGCAACGGATGGAACGCGGCGGTTTCCACCCGCTCGACGGTCGGAAAGAACCTGGTCGAGATCCTCGCGGCGGGAAAGGAGTACTCCCTGTCCCTTCGGCCCAAGGGGGAGGGCGCGTCGGTTCTCACCCCGGACGGGCTCAGGCAGAACTACTTCAACAACGTGGAGCGAGACACCTCGCGCTTCGATCTTATCGGCAGCGTGACCCGTTCGTATTCGGACCTCTTCGGCAGCCACCTCCTGAAAGGGGGCGGAGGAATCGTCCACACGAGCTTCGACGGGATCGATCGCTCGCTCCCGCTGGACGTGGTCGGGACGGATGCTGCGCTCGTGGGACGCGTTCGCTTCCTCGGAGACCCCTCGGTCGAGGGCTCGGACTTGGTGGCCTCGGCCTACCTTCAGGACCTATGGCGGCTCAACCATCGCTTGGGCGTCGAGCTCGGCATCCGCTACGACTACGACGATCTCCTCTCCGACTCCCGGATCGTACCGCGGTTCGCGTTCGCGGCGGCTCTCGACCGCGACGGCCGTACGATACTCCGTGGAGGAGCGGGTGTCTTCTACGATCACGTTTCCCTCCACGCCGACGCATTCGAGCAGTTCCAGAATCGCGTCGAGACGGGGTTTGGGGCGGGCAGCGGGTCCGATCCAACGATCGTGTTCCAACACCGGATCGCGGACGAGGGCCTCAGCTCGCCTCGCAGCGTCTCCTGGAACCTCGAGCTGAACCGCGAGCTCGCAAAGGGGCTTCAACTCCAGGTCGGCTATCGCCACCGAGAGGGCGCCAAGGAGATGGTGATCGACCGAATCGTCGAGGGGAACCGGGGAACCTACCTTCTCTCGTCGCGGGGGGAATCCGAGAGCCGCGAGCTCGAGGCGACGCTCCGCCTTTCCACCCGGCCCGACAGGGAGCTGTTTCTCGCCTACACGCGGTCGCGTTCCGAGGGGGACCTAAACGACCTCGGGGCGCTCTACCAGAATCTGCGGTACCCCCTCATCTACGCGAACGAGAGGTCGCGCCTGGGCCACGACGTTCCGCACCGCTTCCTGCTGTGGGGAACCTGGAGGCTCCCGCGGGATATCGAAGTCCGACCCTCCTTCGAGTGGCGCTCCGGCTTTCCCTACACCGTCTATGACCGAGGGTTCGCTCCGGAGGGCGAGCGGAATCGGGGGGGACGGTTCCCGCGCTTCTTCTCTTTCGATATCCGTGTCACCAGGGGCGTTAGGGTGAAAGGCAGGGACATACGCCTGGGCCTCCAGCTCAACAACATCGGAAGCCACTTCAACCCCCGCGACGTGGTCTCGAACGAGGGGAGCGCGCGCTTCGGCCAATACCTGAACAGCGTCGATATGGGTATCTCCCTGCGCCTCACCCTATCGAGGGTGTGGTCCAAGGAGGAGTGACGGCCTTCGCTTCGAATGGGTCGCTGGTCCGCGGTGGTGCCGTTCTCCCTCGCCTCTTCTCCAGGGTCGCGAGAAAGGAGGGATCGCTCGACGACCAAGGCAACCTTCTCGAGGCCGATGTCGCCCCACGTGAGAGGATGGTTTCACGCTTCCTCGACCGAGAGGTGCAGGGTTTCGAGAGCTTCCGAAGCGCGCTCCCGGGCGCCGATGACCTCGAGGGTCTCACGGATCCGGGCGGGGCTCCCCCAATCGCTCCACAGGAGGTTCGAGAGCTTGGAGACCACAAGGTTCGCCGTCGAGGCCTGCAGGAGATCCCGGGACAAATCCAGGGTCGGAAGCGTGCGATAGATTCGTTCCAGCACCGCCGACTCGTTCTCGGTTCCCAGGCTTTCCCACAGCTCCACGAAGGGAACCATCATCTGCGGCAGGTGGCGCCAGCCCAGGCGCCAGAACGACTGAACCTTCCCTACGAGGATGGCCGTGTTCCAGAGGGCCCCGTTCCGAAAGGCGGACTCTGCCGCTTGTCGACTCCCAGCTCGCGCCGGATGAACTCCTGGGTCCTCGTGCCCTCTCCGCCCGCAAGAATGATCGACCACAAGTGTTCGCTTGCGACTTCCTTTCCCTCTGTCACCTTGCTCATTGCCGCCTCCGCGGAGCGGTTAGCAAAACGGATGCCGCTTCTCGACGCGTCCCGCCCGAGGAACCGTGTCGCGAAGCGGCGGAACGACCGGAGCCATTGCCCACCGGCACCGAGCGTGCGCGTCCTCGTGCAACGCCGCCGCCGGTGGCGGCGATCCGATCCGTTCGGGCAGGAGGAGGGGACGGTGCGAGGAGTGGCGATGCCGCGCATGGCCTCGAGCTCGAGGATGTGCCGTCCTCACCACGCTGAAGGGATCGAGATGATGGAGCCGCTCCCGAGCTTCACCAGATGCTTCACGTTCTTCATGCCCATCTCGTTCCGCGGCCGTCGCTGAAATGCGGACCGCGACCATCGCGCGGGGAGTAGTGCGCCGCCCAGGCGTCGGAGCCACGGCACGTGGAGCCGGTCGTGCCGCAGAACAGGACGTTCATCTCAGGGCCTCACCGCGTTCGATCAGAGGCTCTCGATCTGAGCTACGCTCGGAACCACCCGGCCGGGCTGGAACGCGAAGGAATCGAGTTGTTCTTCTCTCGTGACCCCCGTCAACACCAGGATGGTTTCCAGGCCCGCCTGCACACCCGCCAGTATGTCGGTTTCCATGTTGTCGCCGATGATGACGGAGCTCTCGGCATGGCCGCCGAGACGATTGAGCGCAGCTCGCATCATCCAGGCGCTCGGCTTTCCGACGTAGAACGGGCGCTTGCCGCTGATCCGCTCGATGGGCGCGGCGAGAGCACCGCAGGCGGGCTGGTGGTCGGGACCGGCCACGTCCGGATTGGTGGCGATGAAACGTGCTCCTCGCGCCACGAAATGGGAGGCCTTGTGGATCATCTCCCAGTTGTAAGAGTGCGTCTCCCCGAGAACGACGAAGTCGGGATCGATGTCGGTGACCGTGAATCCAATGCGATAGAGCTCGTGGGTCAAGCCGCCGTCACCGATGACGTAGGCCTTTCGTCCCGGCTGTCGGGAGAGGAAATCCGCCGTCGCCATCGCGGAGGTATAGAAGCACTCCTCGCGAACGTCCAGGCCGGCCGCTGAGAATCGATTCTGGAGATCACCCGGCGTCTGCGAAGGGTAGTTCGTGAGAAGAAGGAGCGGATGCTCATTCTTCACGAGGCCGTGGAGGAACTCACTCGCTCCGGGGACCGCCTCGTTGTTCACGAGCAGGACGCCGTCGATGTCGCAGAGCACGGCCTTCATGCGCCCATGACACTCCGTCAAGAAACGCCAACCCGGCAAAACGATGGTGTGAATCCTTCGCCGCGACACTCTGCGCGCCTCAACCTCGGACGGGCGTGCGCGCTTCGCTCCCACGAGGCCTGTGCCCCTTCGTGCCGGCTCTCGTGGCGGCCGAGGCAAACAGCGTTCGAATTCTCGATGGAGATTGTCTCGAGGCTCGCGGCGGGACCGTCCTCTCCTGCGAACCAGCCGCTCATGCGCTCCAAGAGCCCGGCGAATATGGGTACGACTGCCGGGCGGTTCGACATACGCACACCTCCTTCCATC
>DASPGQ010000525.1 GCA_035620555.1 Vicinamibacteria bacterium | reverse complement strand
TCGGGTCCGTCGGCGATCCCACGGGCGATGGCGTTTCCCGCAGGATGGATTGCCGGGAACCAGGCTTCGCCTCGCAACGGCTCGAGGGTGGTGAACTCCCAGTCTTCCGCGAAAACCTGCTGCAGATGTCGAACGACCGGCCCCTCTAGCTCGAAGTGGAGATCCATTCCGGGAGACTCGGGCGTTTCTTCCAACACGAAACTCTCGCGGATATTCATGCCGCCGGTGAATCCGATCTTCCCGTCCACGACCATGACCTTGCGGTGATTGCGCAGATTGAACGATGGAAGCCGCGTCGAGAACGTTGGGAGAAACAGGGCGGCGGGCACCCCTCGGTCCCGAAGCAGCCGGTGGGCGCGTGGGCGCGAGTAGCGGGCTCCTACGGCATCGATGAGAACTCGAACCTCGACGCCCCTCGTTTGGGCCGAGGCGAGGGCATCGACGAAGCGTTGCCCGACTCGATCGTGATCGAAGATATAGGTCATGAGGACGATGCTTCGCTCGGCTCGACCGATGGCCTCGAGCATCGCGGGGTAGGCTTCGTCTCCGTTGACCAGGGGGCGGACCCGATTTCCCTCGTAAAGGGGCCACGAGGTTATGTTCCCAATCAGGTGGGCGAGCTCAGCCGCTTCGATTCTTCCCACACGCTCTGCGACGGCGTCGGAGCTCAATCCCCCGCGGCGGCGGGGCAGCAGGGAGCTGTCCGCTTCGCGTCTCAAGGCAACGGCGCGCCGGTGGATGCGGTTGATTCCGATCAGATAGTAGAGAACGGATCCGAGTAGCGGAACGAGCGCGATGAGACCCACCCACGCGATGGCAGCGCGAACCTCCTCTTTATAGAGAAGGGCATGGATCGCCGCCACGCCCGCCAGCACGATGATGAAGAAGCTCCCGACGACTACGAGATTCGCAAGGGCCCACTCGAGCATCCGTCGAACCTGTCTCCGAAAACGGACGAACCGTCCAAAAAGAGGGTGCGAAACATAATACGGTAGCGAGCTCGTGCCGTCCAAATCTTGCGCCGAAACGGGTTTGTGGCGTTCCCCATGTGGCCCTGGATTTGCAGATGCGCTACCATGAGTAGGGTTCAATGAACGTTGTCTCGATTCTTGCCGGCCTCGCGACCGCGGCCGCCTGCAGCGCCACCCACGGGAAGGAGATATCGGTCGCGCACCCTCAGCCGACCGCTCAATCGAGCTCCGCAGAAAAGCAACGCAAACCCGAGGAGGTATCCGCCGAAACGCCAACCCAAGACGATGAGCCACAAACGAGCGGGTCGCCCGCGAGCGATCTTCCCGCAGGCTCGGTCAAGACGACCGACGAGCGACGAGACGATCTGGACGAGGAGCTGGACGAGTCGCTGCGGGAGTTCGACAAGCTCATCCTGCGCGAGCAAGAGATCTTGGAAGAGCGCCACGAGGCGACCGCCGCCGAGGCCGCCGCAAACGCGGGAGGTGAAGGCAGCGCCGGTGGAGGTGGATCGGGTGCCGATGGAGATCGTGGCGAAGACGGAAGCCTCGAAGAGACTGCCGAGGCTGGGGGTGAAGAGTCGCCGGGTGGAACGGGCGGGTCACCCGACAGCCCGGAGTATGACGAGACGGGCGCGCCCACGGATTCCAGCGATGCGACCGGCGAGACAAGAAATGGAAGAGTACCCCCGGACGTTGGCGATGGAAGCGATGACGACATCGTCGCTCGCCAGCTCCGAGAGGCCGCGATGAACGAAGAGGACCCCGAGCTTCGCGAAAAGCTCTGGGACGAGTACCGTGCCTACAAGGCCGGTCTCAAGAAGAAGAAGTAGAATGGGAGGGTTCATGAAGATGCGCGCAGCATCGATGTTCCTCGTGCTGGTGACATCCCCTGCGGTACTCGCCACGGGTGACGATCCCGTTCAGCTCAGGCAGGCCAACTTCGAGATTCCCGAGAGTCGCCTCCTCGACGTCGGGATCCACGTCTTCGATCCCGGCCTCCCCGAGGACGAGTACGAACGTTATCTTCTCGAGGAGAAGGGAGTCTTCGAGGACGTTCGCAAATCCGAGGCGCGGTACATCCCCATCGTGCTCAAGCGCACGCTCGAGTCGAGCGGATTCTGGGGAGCGGTACGGCTCGTACCGGCGACGAACGTAGTCGACCTCCATGTTCGGGGCGGCATCCTGAAATCGACGGGAAAGAATCTCGAGGTCGAGATACTCGTGTCCGACGCTCGGGGCGAATCCTGGATGCGCAAGAAGTACGATCGTGAGGCCGACCCCCTCGCTTACGTGAAGGAGAACGACGGGCGTGAGCCTTTCCAAAGCCTCTACAACCAGATCGCCAATGACCTCGCCAAGCTGCTGGAAAAGCTCGACCCAAAAGATCTCGTCGATATCCGGCGGGTGTCCGAATTGCAGTTCGCCCACGATTTGGCCCCAAGCGCATTTGCCGACTACCTCACGCTTCGCAAGGGTCGCTTCGCGTCGGCCCGTCTTCCATCCGAGCACGATCCGATGATGGAGAGGATCGGCGAGATTCGCCAGCGTGACTACATGTTCATCGACACGCTCAATGAGTATTACGCGGATCTTTTCACGAAGATGGAAGAGCCCTACGACAGCTGGCGCTCGTTCAGCTACGAAGAGCAACTGGCTTTCGAGGCTCTGAACCGCAAAGCGAAATGGGAGAAGATACTCGGAATCGCTGCAATGGTCGGTGGCGCGGTCGCATCCACGACGAGCAATAGCCGCGGTGCCCGGGAGGCAGGACAAATCGCGATGCTCGGAGGCATGGTCGCGCTGAACGACGGTCTGCAAAAATCCCAAGAAGCGAAAATGCACCGGGAGGCGCTCAACGAGCTCGCGCAATCCTTCGACGCGGAGGCCGCCGGCATGCTCATCGATGTCGAGGGCGAGGTCCTCCGCCTCACCGGCTCGGTCGAGAGTCAGTACAGCCAGTGGCGCGAGCTGCTTCGCCAGATCTTCGCCACCGAGCTCGGTCTGCCGGCAGACCCGAACGCCACGAGTCTGGGGCGTACGAAATCGTGACACGCCATGGGTCCCAAGCTCACACCGCCGCCGCGCGTGAACCCCGAGGCCGGGAAGCCCCGGGCCGGCGGGATCGGTTTCAAGACGATCACCGTCGTCTCGTCTCTATCGGTGGTGGGCGTCGTCGTCTTCGCTCTTCTGCCGCGGTGGGTCGATGACGCATCCGTCTTCGAGACCGCACCTCGAATAGAGGGGGCAACCGAGCCAGAGCCCGAGCCTCCTCAAAAGTCGATCGCGCCTTCATCGCCCTCGCCGCCTGATGTCGTCGTCGAGCCGCCGCCCGAAAAGCCGACCCCTTCGCCCGAACCGATCCCAGAGACGCTGTCGACGAGCGAGACCACTGATGACGATGAGGCCTTTACCGAGGCGATGTCGGAGGGCCTTCGAGCGCTGAGCCGGCAGGACTTCGCTGCCGCCAAGGAGGCTCTCGGACGAGCCCAGGCCATGCGCCCCGGAGCGGCGGGGGTGGCTGACGCCTTGGCGCAAGCCGACGCTGGGCTGAAGCTTCAGGCGATCGACGATCATCGCCAGCGTGCCTCGGCCTTCGAGAGCAGCGAGGATTGGCGGCAGGCCGTAGCGGAATACGATGCCTTGCTGGGCCTCGAGCCCAGCCTCCGCTTCGCGCTCGAGGGGAAAGAACGGAGCGCTCGTCGGGCCGAGCTCGCCGAGCGGCTCGATTTCCACATTGCCCGTACGAAGCGACTTTCCGATCCGAACGTTCTCGAAGAGGCGTCGCGGCTCCTAGCGGAAGCCTCGACGATCGCCTCGCCGGGCCCGAGGCACGCGGAAAGGCTACGCAAGCTCGAAGTGGCCATTCAATCGTTTTCCACGCCGGTCGTCGTCGAGCTGCAATCCGACGAGCGTACTGAAGTGACGATCTACCGCGTGGGCCGGCTCGGCAAGTTCGAGCGCCGGACCGTGGAGCTGCGCCCGGGCGTCTATACCGTGCTGGGAAGCTGCGAAGGCTATCGCGACGTGAGACGGGAGCTCGTCGTGGACGCCGGGACCACCCCTCAACCCCTCATGGTTCGATGTGAGGAGAGGATTTGAGCCAGGGGATCGAGCTCACCGACGACGGAGGGACTCGCCGACTCCAGAAGGACGACTTCCCGCTCGCTTTGCCGGAAGACGCACCGCAGGCACACATCGGACTGTCAGAGAATCGGCTCTTCGTCCAGCCCACGGATGGAAGCCGGGTCTCGGTCAACGGTGCCCCGGTCTCCACGTCGGCCTGGCTCCACGACGGCGATGTTGTGGAAGCGGGGGGCGTTCGCCTGCGCGTGGAGAACGGCGAGCTGCGCGTTACGAAAAGGCAGAAGCAACGCTCCGGCGGGCCGATCCAACCCGCTGCTTTCGAGCCGACCTCGTTCGCGCCGGAAAGAGGGCGCTCGCCGTTTCGACCCCTGGCACTGGCGTTCTGGGGCGTTCTCGTAGTTCTCGGTCTATTTGGCTGGTTCGTATTCACCGCCCGCTCCGTCGCCCTCGAGTTCCAGCCCGGACCCGACGCCGTCGAAGTCAGTGGCACACCGTTCGTCTTCGCCCTGGGAGACACCTATCTGCTCCGGCCGGGCGGATACACCGTCAAGGCTCAAAAAACCGGCTATCGAACGCTCGAAACTCGTATCGATGTGACTGGCGACCGAAACCAGCTCTTTCGCTTTGCCCTCGAAAGGCTTCCCGGAAGACTCGCGATCTCGACGACCCCTTCCGATGGCGCTATCGTCAGTATCGACGGCCGGGAAGTCGGCCCCACGCCCCTCGAGCCCGTAGAGCTGCCTCCCGGCGAGCACCACGTCGAGATCCGAGCCGAACGTCATCGTGAATTCGAGACCACGGTAAGCGTGGGAGGGGAGAGCACGCTGACCACCCTCGAAGCGGTGCTCGATCCGCTATGGGCTTCCATTACCTTTCTTTCCGAGCCGGCTGGCGCGACGGTTCTGACTGGCGGAAGGGCTCGGGGCTCGACGCCGATGACCGTCGATTTGACGGAGGGAACGCAGGAATACGAGTTCGTGCTGTCGGGGTACAAGCCCCACCAGGGCCGGATACACGTCGAGGCTCGCAAGCCACAAACGGTCGGCCCGGTGCCGCTCGTCCTCTCCGATGGGACGCTCAAGCTGCTCAGCATTCCCGCGGAGTCGAACGTAACCGTCGACGGGACATACCGTGGACAGACACCTCTCGAGCTGGACGTGAGTCCGGGTACGTCCCACCGCGTCGAGCTTACGCGCTCGGGCTACGAATCCGAAGCCCTCGACGTCGAAGTTCCATCGGGCGAGATCAGGACGATGACGATCGAGCTAGAAGCCCGATCGGGGGACGTTCTCATCGCCGCCGATCCTCCAGATGCCGAGCTCTTCGTGGACGGAGAACCGCGAGGAGCGGCGAGCCAAACCCTTCGCCTCGTCGCCGTGCCCCATCGAATCGCGATCCGAAAAGAGGGCTATGAAAGCTACGAGACGACGGTCACCCCCCGGCCGGGCCTCTCTCTGACGGTCGAGGTGGCTTTGGCGAACCTTGCTCAGAAGAAAGCGGCCACGCTCACCAAAGTCGTTCAAAGCTCCAAGGGGCACGAGCTGAGACTCGTGGAACCGCGTCGCTTCAGCATGGGAGCTTCCCGGAGGGAGCCCGGACGGAGGGCGAACGAGGCTCTGCGCGACGTCGAGATCACCCGCCCGTTCTATATCGGCGCGACCGAGGTGACGAACCGTCAGTACCGAGAGTTCAAGAGCGCTCATCGCTCTGGTGCGCTTTCGGCCCATAACCTGGAGATCGATCATCATCCCGTCGTGCGAGTGGGGTGGAAAGACGCGGCCGAATATTGCAACTGGCTGAGCGCACAGGAGTCGCTGGCACCGGCCTATCAGTTAAGAGGGAGCGAGCTCGTTCTCGCCGATCCACCTACGAACGGCTACCGTCTCCCCACGGAGGCGGAGTGGTCGCTAGCGGCGCGCTATGCCACGGGCGAAGCCCTGAAATACCCGTGGGGGATGAGCTTGCCGCCGGCGCCGGGGTCGGGCAACTTCGCCGATCTCGCGGCTCAGGGTCTCGTGGTCACCACACTCGCGGGATATGACGATGGGTTCGCGACGACGGCCCCGGTGGACAGTTTTCCCGCGAATCCTCTCGGAATCCGTAATCTCGGGGGCAACGTCGCCGAGTGGACGAACGACCGCTACGCGATCAACCCGGGGCGCGGCACCGGAGTCGAGACCGATCCCCTGGGCCCGACGGAAGGTGAGTTTCACGTCATCCGCGGCTCCAGCTACCTTCATGGAAGCGTCACCGAGCTGAGGCTGAGCTACCGCGATTACGGCAGCGAGCCGCGGCCGGACGTTGGATTTCGTATTGCCCGATGGGCGGAGGTAACGCCATGAAATGGATTCTCTACGCCTTGCTCGCTGGCTCGCTGGTCGCGGGCGGGCTCGTGCTCGCCTCCCAGGAGCGAGAGCAGCAGAAAGATCCCGAAGAGTTCGTGCCTACGGAGAAGGTCCCGGCCGACAGCACGATCTCATTCCCGGTGGATATATAGCTACCTGCGCCCTGACCTATGAAAAAAGACTACCCGGTCGAGTTCGTCTTCCAGACGCTCTCGTTGCTCGTGGCCATTATCGTGGTCCATACCGTCTATGTGATCGTCGTGCGTCCAAACGCCGAGCTCGTTCTCGCCGACCAGCGGGCCCAGATGCAAGCCGATCCGAGCTACGTCCAGCAGCGCTCGTCGTGGGTCATCATCCGCGATTTCGAGCAGGAAGCCTGCTTCATCTTGATGCTCTGGGCGATGGCGATCATGGCGTACAAAGGCATCATGGCGAGCCGCGAGCACCGGCTCCTCGAGACCGAGCTCGTCCCGGTGAGCGACGGAACGAAGATATTGCCCGAGGACGTACGCGAGTACGCGCGGCACATTCAAACGCTTCCGGTTGCGGCCCAGAGGCTCCTGCTGCCGCGGTCGCTGCTTTCCGCCCTTCACCGCTTCGGCGCGACTCGCAACATCCAGGACGTGTCGACCACGGCGCGGGATGTCTGTGAGGCTCAGGCGGAAAAACTGGACTCCGAGCTCTCCATGGTCCGCTACATCGCCTGGGCGATCCCATCGATCGGATTCATCGGAACGGTGCGCGGCATCGGTGACGCGCTGGCACAGGCGCACAAGGCGGTGGAAGGGGACATCGCCGGGGTCACGGAGAGCCTGGGCGTAGCGTTCAATTCGACGTTCATCGCGCTTCTCATCAGCATCGTGCTGATGTTCCTGCTCCATCAACTCCAGCTCCAACAAGAACGGCTGGTTCTCGATACCGAAACTTATGTCGACCAGCACCTCATCCAGCACCTCCAGGTTCCGTGACGCCCCATGGCCGCGCTGGTACTCGAGCTGAACGATGCCGGCATCCTCGCGATGCGGAGCGGTGTGGAGACGCCGGTGCTCGAAAGTCCCGGTTATGCCGTGCTGGACGATGGCATCCTGCTGACCGGCACACCCGCCGAGAGAGTCGCGCGGCTCAAGCCTCGGTTTCGTCATACCCGTTTCTGGGACGCGCTCGATCGGGAGCCGCTCGCGAAGCCATTCCCCAGGAAGCTCACGAATGCCGATCTCGTCCACGCCCATCTAAACGGTATCTGGAGCGAGCTCCGCCCGGGAGTCCGGGAGGTCGTCCTCGTCGTGCCCGGTTTCTATGAAGACGAACAGCTCGGACTGCTGCTGGGAGTCGCTCGGGCATGCGGTATGCCGGTGACCGCCATCGTGGATTCGTCGGTCGGTTGTCCGGCAAGCTCGTCCATCTATCTGGACCTATTCCTCCATCGCGCTGCGGCGACTACGCCGGGAAGCCGTGAGGTTCGCACCGACGATGAAGTAGGCCTGACGTCGCTTCGCGACGCCTGGGCGGCCCTCCTGGCGCGCAGCTTCGTCCGCCAGACGCGCTTCGACCCGCTGCATCGAGCCGAGACCGAGCAGCAACTCCACGAAGAGCTTTCCGACGTCCTCGAAACGCTCGCCGAACAGGACACCGCGAGCCTGACGTTGCCGGCGTCGGGAAAAGCGAAACGAATCGAGATCACCCGAGACGAGATCGTCGACTGCGCGCTGCCCCGCTACCAGCGGATCGCGGCCCTGGCTGGCGAATCCAGCCCGGTTGCCGTGTCCCACCGTCTCGGCGCGTTGCCAGGATTCGTCGGCACCTTGTCGGGCGAGGTAAGCGTGGTTCCTCGCGGAGAAGCGGCACGAACCGTATTCGAGCGGTGGGACGATCTCCCGCAACCCGACAAAACGGGCATGCTTCACTTGATCACGAGCTTCGAGCCGAAAGAGTCGGTGAATGCCCCCCCTCCCCCTCGTACAGTCACGCACATCCTGCACGAGGGAGTCGCCTATGCCATCGACCCCGGGCCGTTCGTCATCGGCACCGAGCTCAGCGCAGGAGAGCGAGGGTTGGCTCTCGCCTCGACCCCAGGGGTATCGCGCAGCCATTGCCGTATTCGACGGGTAGACGGGCGTACCATCCTCGTGGACTCCAGCCGTTACGGATGTCACGTCAACGGCTTCCGCGTGGACAACGAAGCCGCTCTCCAGCCGGGCGATCGGCTTCGTCTCGGCACCTCGGAAGTCGAGCTCCAGCTCATCGAGGTCAGGGACTGATGGCCCGTCGCTCTCGATCGGTGAACGTATTCGGCCTCGCCTTTCTCGACGCCATTACTTGCGGGTTCGGCGCGGTGGTGCTCTTCTTCATGATCATCAACGCGAGCTTCGGAAAGGAATCCGGCCGCAACGTTGCCGAGCTTCGAGGCGAAGTCGACCTGCTCGAAGTGGAAGTCCTCGAAGGAGTTCAGAGGCTGGTCGAGCTTCGAAACTCCCTTCGGCGGATCGAGCAGGAGAACGTGATCGCGGCGGGGCTCTCTCGAAGGCTCATCGAGACCGTGACCGTGGTTCAGGAGGAGCTTGCCACCTACGAGAGCTCGACGCTTGCGAAACGGGAGCACGTCAACAAACTGAAGGCCGACTTGAAGTCCCTGGAAGAAGAAGTGAAACGCCTCTCCGCGGCCGCACCCGCCGAGGAGACCCCCGGAGACCGCGTACGTTCATTCGTCGGCGACGGGGATCGCCAGTACCTCACCGGGCTCAAGGTGGGAGGCCGACGTATTCTCATCCTGCTCGACTCGTCGGCGAGCATGCTCGACGAGACGATCGTCAACATCGTGCGGCGCCGCAACATGTCGGACGAGGTCAAGCGGCGCTCGCCCAAGTGGCAGCAAGCGGTGTCGACCGTAGACTGGCTCACCACCCAGATCCCTCGAGAGTCGAGCTTTCAGGTCTATACGTTCTCCACTGACGCTCGACCCGTCATTCCCGACACCGACGGCAACTGGCTCGACGGTGGGAGCCGCGAGAAGCTCGAGGAGGCGGTGCAACGCGTGAGAGGAATCGTGCCCGCCAACGGCACGAACCTCCATGCCGCTTTCGGTGCCATCCACCGGATGCGTCCCCCGCCTGACAACATCTATCTTCTCGTTGACGGGCTCCCCACCATGGGACGGCAACCTCCACGCGGTACAACCATCTCGGGGAGGGACCGGCTGAAGCTCTTCGAGGAGGCCATCAACCTCCTGCGGGACTCCGTTCCCGTCAACGTGATTCTCTTCCCCATGGAAGGCGACGCCATGGCGGCGAGCGCGTTCTGGAAACTCGCTCTTGCGACCGGCGGCGCTTACGTAAGCCCGTCCGAGGACTGGCCATGAGAAGAAGAAAGAAAGGCCGTCAGTTCGAGAATTTCAGCCTCTCGTTCCTGGATGTCATCTGCTGCGGCTTCGGCGCCATCATTCTGCTTCTCGTCCTCACGAAGATCGGCGAGCCGCGTTTCCTCGAGGCCATCCGATCCGAGCTCGAGGGGCTCGTTGCCAAACTGCAGCAGGAGCTATTCGAGATACGCGGTGAAACCAACGTTTTCGAGCGCAACCTCAGGACGAAGGTCGAGCAGCTTTCTGAAGAACGGGAGCAGATCGCGCGCCTCCGAGGGGACCTTTCCGCGATTCAAGGCGAGTTTGCGGCAACCGAGCAACTATCCGAGGTGAACGATATCGTGGAAGGACGGCTGCTTGCGGCACAACAGGCCCTGACCGAAGAGATGCAGCGATTGCTGGGAAGAAGCTATCGTCGAAGCGAGACCGACGCCACCATCGGCGGCGTTCCCGTCGACAGCGAGTACATCGTTTTCATCATCGACACCTCGGGAAGCATGCACAACTATGCCTGGCCGCTGGTGCTGCAGAAGATGCAGGAGGTGCTCGCCGTCTATCCCGGAGTCAAGGGCATCCAGGTCATGAACGACATGGGCCAGTACATGTTCTCCAGCTACGCGGGAAAGTGGATTCCCGACACCCCGGGAAGACGGCGAATCATCCTCGACCGATTGAGGGGGTGGGCACCGTTCAGCAACAGCAGTCCGGTCGAGGGCATCGAGCGAGCCATCCGTGCCTTTGCCGCGCCGGACAAGAAAATAAGCCTCTACGTTCTGGGAGACGAGTTCACCGGCGATTCCATCGAAGAGGTCGTTGCCACCGTCGACCGGATCAACCGGCGCGGCCGCGACGGAAAGCGTCTCGTACGCATCCACGCCATTGGCTTTCCGGTGATGTTCTCCCGCATCGGCTTCCCCGAGAACACCGGAGTTCGCTTCGCCACGCTGATGCGGATACTTTGCCGGGAGAACGGAGGCGCCTTCGTGGGGCTGAGCTCGGTCCGTCCTTGAGCTGGATGTCGCAAATTCTTTCTGATCGCCCACAGCCGGCATGCCGGCATGGTGCTTGATGTCTCTCCGAAAGTCCTGCATTCTAATTGAGTGGCTGGCGAGTGAATCCGGACCACTTGCCACCCACTTGGATCCGTAACGGAATTCCCCACGACGCCCTTCGGAAACGAGGGGATCTCCAAGCATAAGTACGGCCAGTCGAGGAGGTTGCGAGTGCTCAAACGTTGGATTTCTGCGTCTTTGACTGTATTGGGATTCGCCGCGCCCGTTCGTGCCCTCCAGGAAGAGGAGACGCCCAAGGCCTGGTATGACAGGCTGGATTTCGGGGGCGATCTGCGCTTGCGGTACGAGGGCTTCAACTGGGAAGGTCAATTCGAGGATGGACGACGGGACCGTCTACGCTATCGATTTCGCGTCGGCTTCGATATCGAGCTGACGAAATCCATTCGAGGCGGATTCCGGCTACGGAGCGGCGACCCGAAAGATCCCGTCTCCGACAACCAGACCTTCGGCGGAGGTTTCGACAAGGATGCAATCAGCCTCGCCGAGTTCTACGCCGACTTCGACATCACCGATTCGGTCTCGGTCATCGCCGGCAAGTTCGACCATGCAGATTACTGGGAGGTCTCGGACTTGCACTGGGACGACGACGTCGTCGTTGAGGGGGCGATCCAGCGTTTCGCCATCCGGAGCTCTGAAGGGGCTCTGGCGCGAATCGACTTCAGCACTTATCAATTCGTTCTCGAGGAATTCTCCTCGAGAGAGGATTCCTGGGTCCTGGGACTCCAGGCCCGTCCCACGATCCGGCTCGACGAATCGAACGAGCTCATCGTTGGTGCTGGCTTCGACAAGTTCGTCGGCCCCCAGGCCGTCGTCGACCTGAGCCTGGCAGGCGAGCTGACGGGAAACGACGTGACCAACCTACTCGATCGGACCGGCCGGCTGGTAAGCGACTTCGAGATCCTGAATGTATTCGGAATCTGGAATTATCGTCGGAGCGGGAGCTGGCCGGCCAAACTTTCTGTTTACTACTACAAAAACACCGGCGCCGGAGACGAAGCGGGTATCGAGCCCTTCACCGGAGTCAGGGCCGTGGGGAGCGATAACGACACGGCCTACTTCGCTCGTATCGAGGCAGGCCGTTACGACGCGCTCGGGCGGCTCTTGTTCCGATACACTCGTTACGACTCGGAGCCGGACGCCTTGCTCTACGCCTTCCTGCAATCGGACACGGGACGTTCTTCGAACGTCGCCGGTCACCGTGTCGACGTCAGGATCGGCATGCCAGCGAGACAGTACATCAACGTCACCTGGTACAACACGAGGCCCAAGATCGGCGACGACTTTACGATGAACCGGTGGCAGTTCGACTACATCTTCCGCTACTGAGGGGTGCTATACTTTGAGCGAATTGAACGCTCGAGCCAACTTGGGGACTCGAGCCCGCTCGAGGATCCGTTCGAGGCCGCCGCGTAATCACCACGCAGATCGCGAGCGCCCTGGGTGGTCGTGGAACCACTTTTCCTCCGCGAGTCGCTCGAGACGGTCTCCGGCTCGAGCCTGAGGCCATGGCGAAGAAGACCCAGTCAGCGAAGGACGGCGAATCCAAGGCGAGCCGCAAGTCACCGTGGGTCGTTTCCGGTGAAGGGGGACGCCAGCGGTTCCTCCGCGGGATGATCACGCACGATCTCGTCCAGCGCGGACTGAGCTTCGACGATGCTTACGCCGCGGCGAATGCGATCCGAGACCGGCTCGAGGATCGAAAGGAGGTCACGACCTCCGAGATACGAGAGCTCATCGGCGAGCAGCTGGAAAAACAGGCGAGCCGAGGCTTGATCGCCGCCTTGAGCGACCCGGTGAGGGCCGCTCCCCTTCCCCAGGTGATTTACCACGGCCAGCCCCAGCCCTTCTCCCGGGGTCTCCTGGCTCGAAGTATGTACGCGGCCGGTCTCACTCTCGACCGCGCCTATCGCCTCGTTACCGAGCTCGAGCGAGAGCTGAAGGAAGAGGGCGTCACCGTGCTCACGAGCCACGAGGTCGCCCGGAGGGTCGGAGAGCTCTTGGCGCGCATGGAGGGCGAAGACCGGGCGAGACGCTACCGCCTCGTGCGCCGCGTGCAGCGCCTGCCACGGCCTCTGGTGATCTATGTCGGTGGCGCCAGCGGAACGGGCAAATCGACCCTGGCGCTGGAGCTTGCTCCCCTGCTTCGTATCTATCGCATCAACGCCACGGATACGATTCGGCAGGTCATGCGAATGGTCTTTTCGAAGGCGATCCTGCCGGAGCTCCACGCTTCGAGCTTCGAGGTCGCTGCGGCCCTGGATGAGCTTCCCTCCGAGCTTCCGCGCGGACATCCCCGCGATCCCGCCTATCGCCAGCGCCTCATCGCGACATTCGAGAAGCAGGCGACACGGGTTTGCGTCGGCGTCCGCGCGGTCGTCGAGCGGGCCATCGCCGAGAATATGAGCATCCTCGTCGAAGGTGTCCATCTCTACCCGCCCCTGATTCCGTTCGTGGACCTCGAGAAAGCGGCCTACCAGGTGACTCTGATTCTCGGGACGCTGAACGAGGAGGCACACCGGAGCCGCTTTCTGCTTCGCTCGCGAACGGGTGGTCGTTTGGCAGAGCGCTACGTCGAAAGCTTTCCATCCATTCGCGCCATTCACGACTTCCTCCTCCAGCAGGCGGAGATACACGACATAGCGTTGCTCGACAATTCCAACGGCGAGCCGCCGGTGGTCAGGTCTTTGCGCCTGATTACCGGATTGCTGGAGCGACGGCTTCCGTCTCTGGCCCGAAGCGAGCCGACCGAGCGCATGACACCGACGCTCCTCCTGGCAATCGATGGCCTCGCCGACCGCCCGGTGGCGGAGCTCGGAGGGAGAACGCCACTGCAAGCCGCATCGACCCCGACGCTCGACCGACTGGTGCGAGAAGGCCAGGGTGGCTTGGCGGATCCGGTGGGGCCCGGAATCGTTTCCGACATGGCTTCGGGAATTCTGGCTCTTTTCGGTCACTCCCCGATCTCGATGAAGCGCGGCCCCATCGAGGCCATGGGTGCGGGAATTCGCCTCTCTCCGGGGGACGTGGCCGTTCGTGGAAACTTCGCCTCGCTGGACTCAGAGGGCAACGTGATGGATCGCCGAGTCCTTCTCGAGCCCGAGGATGTACAGAAGCTCGCCAAAGCGCTGGATCGCTTGCCCCTGCCACGAAAAATCGCGAAGGGGGTAGAGGTTCGGGTGAAGCCCGCCGGTGAGCATCGGGTGGCAATCGTCCTCCGTGGCGAAGGATTGTCTTCGGAGATCCGTGGGAGCGATCCCGGCGAGAGCCCGACTCCCGTGCCGCCACGCGCACCGACGGCCCTGGATCCGAACGATCCCAGAGCCGTTTTCACCGCCAAGCTCCTCGCGCTGTTCGAGCGAGAGGTGAGGAGGATTCTGGAGAAACATCCAGTCAACGTCTCACGAAAATCGAAGCCCGCCCCGCCGGCAAATGCCATTCTCACGCGCGGGGCGGGTCGGGCTCACCGCCTCCTTCCCTTGGAGCATGCGGGAATCCCGCTACGGTTGACCTGTGTCAGCGGTGACCGGACGATGTTGGCGCTGGCCGCCTGGCTCGGTGCCGACGCGGTTACGAAAGATGGCACCACTGAGAGCCTGGGCAGCGACCTCGAGGAGAAGCTTTCGGCTGCTGCCGAGGCTCTCAGTCGATGTGATCTGGTCGTGGTCCACCTTCGCGGGGCACACGTCGCGGCCCGTGAACGCCGCCCCGATCGAAAGGTCGCGTTCCTCGAAGCCGTCGACCGCCACCTGGCCCGGTTCCTGGAGCGGCATCGCGGCCCCCTCAGGGTCGCCGTGGCGTCCGATCACGCTACGCTTTCGGAAACGGGTGAAGACGTGGCCGACCCGCTTCCGGTGCTGATCTGGGGCGACGGGATCGAGCCCGACGACGTGCAGGCGTTCGACGAAAAATCCGTCGCCTCAGGGCAGCTGGGTCGCTTCCCCCTTCAGCTGCTGCTCGGCAACCTCTTCGAGCTGACATAACTCAATTAATGCTCGCTCCTCGCTCGGGGAGGACCCATCAGCCGTAGCGGCCTTCGATGTAATCCGCCGTCTCCTGATGCTCCGGCGTCACGAACATGTCCTCGGTTCGAGCATGCTCCACCAGCTTGCCCATGAGCATGAAGGCACATTCGTCGCTGGCCCGGCGAGCTTGAGCCATGTTGTGGGTCACGATCAGGATCGTGTACTCGCCGCGAAGCTCCCAGATCAATTCTTCCACCGCCTCGGTGCCATCTGGATCCAGAGCGGAACAGGGCTCGTCCATGAGCAAGATCGCGGGCTTGACCGGCAACAACCGGGCGATGCAGAGCTTCTGCTGCTCTTCGAGCGAGAGCTCGATGGCCCGGCCGCCGAGCCGATCTTTCACCGCATCCCACAAGAGTACCTGCCGCAGAGATTGCTCCACGACGGTGTCCTCGTCGCGCCTCGACACCTTTTCGCCCGGACGACGGTGAAGATGGAATCCAAAGAGGATGTTCTCGCGAATCGAGATCGGCAGTGGGTTGGGGCGCTGGAAGACCATGCCCACTTGCTTTCGAAGCTGCGCCGGCTCGACATCGGAATCGTAGATGTTCTTGCCCAGGACGTCGATGGTCCCCTGGGTACGAACATAGCCCAATCGCTCGTTGATGCGGTTGACCGATCTCAGAAGCGTCGTCTTTCCACAACCCGACGGTCCGATCAACGACGTGATGATGCCGTTCTTGACTTCGAGATCCACATCGAACAGGGCTTGAAACGTCCCGTACCACAGATTGAGCCGGCGTGTCCGAATCGCCAGGGAAGGAGGCCCCTCGGTCGTACCCGGGGCGGGCGTCTGGAGGCGTTCCGGGAGAAGATCTCGACCGTCGCTCGAAGGCGATTCCGGTTGCTGGGTCATAGCGCGACCCCCCTCACCCGAACCGCCCCATGATGTAGTCTCGCGTCCGGTCGTCCCGCACCTCGCCGCCGAACAGCTCGCGAGTCGGCCCGATCTCGATACACGCCCCTTTCAGAAAAAAGGCGGTGCGGTCCGCCAGGCGCCGGGCCTGCTGCACTAGGTTCGTCACCAGGAGAATCGTCATGTCCTTTCTCAAATCTTTGAGGACGTCTTCGATCTTCATGGTGGTGACGGGATCCACGGCAATCGAGAACTCGTCGAGCATCAGGAGCTGCGGATCCTGGGAAAGGGCCCTCGCGATGGTCAATCGTTGTTGCTGCCCCCCGGACAGGAGGCTCCCGAGCGATCCGAGGCGATCCTTGACCTCGTCCCAGAGGGCGGCCCGGCGCAGACAGCGCTCGACGATGACGTCGAGCTGGGACTTTTTTTTGATGCCCGAAAGCCGGGGCGACAGCGCCACGTTGTCGTAGACGCTGAGCGGCAGGCCCACGGGTAGCGGAAAGACCACCCCCACACGTTTCCGCAGAGCGTAGACGTTGCGCCAGCGGCGGACGTCGCGCCCTTGAAACCGGACGCTTCCACTCACATGCATCGAGCTGGTGAAGAGGTCCATACGATTGATGGCTTTGAGAAGCGAGGTCTTTCCGCTGTTGGCAGGACCGATGATGCCGAAGATCTCGTGCTCCTTGACGGCGAAGCTCACCCCGGTCAGCGCCGGACGGCTGTCGTAGCGGATCGATAGATTCTCGATTTCCAGGACGTTCTCGCCCGCCTCCACCGCGGAGACGGATTCCGCGGCGCGAGGAGCCGCCTCGGTCACCATTTCTTCTTCCCCCTCAGATAGACTCGGAAGGCGACGGAAATCGAGTTCATGGCCAATACGATCCCGATGAGCAGCAGAGCGACGCCATAAGGGAGCTCGTCGGGCACGCCCGGAACCTGCGTCGAAATGACGTAGAGGTGGAGCGAAAGCGCCATCGTCTGGTCGAAAACACTCTGGGGCAGGAAAGGAAGGAAGAACGCCGCGCCGGTGAACATGATCGGCGCCGTCTCTCCCGCGGTTCGAGACACCTCGAGGATGACTCCGGTCAGGATGCCGCTCACCGCATTCGGGAGAACCACGCGGCGGATCGTCTGCCAGCGTGTAGCACCCATGCTCCAGCAGGCTTCGCGGAAGGAACGAGGAACGGCTTGAAGAGATTCCCGCGTGGCAACGATCACGACGGGCAGCGTCATGATGGCGAGCGTCAGGCTGGCCGCCAGGATCGAGGTCCCGAAGCGGAAGAACAGGACGAAGGCACCCAGGCCGAACAAGGCGTGTACGATGGACGGGACACCCGCCAGGTTGATGATGGCCAGGTTGATGAGACGTGTCAGCCAGTTGTCGGGCGCGTACTCGCTCAGATAGATGGCGGCGGCCACCCCGAGCGGCACCGAGAACACCAGCGCCATCGTCACGAGAAAGATCGTGCCAAGGAGCGCCGGAAAGACCCCGCCCGCCGTCATGCCCTGCGTGGGATTGGTGAAGAGGAACGACATCGAGATCGCCGGGCTGCCGCGGAAAACCAGAATCCCGAGCACCAGCACCACGGGCACGATGAGAAACACCGTCATGACGAGGAAGAGGATGCGGGCCAGCCGTTGCACTCGGTGATTGCGAAAGTCGAGCTCGGTGGCGGCAAACATCGATTTCACCTCTTCCGGGGGCCTCGAACGATCAGGTCCGCGGTCAAGTTGATGACGAAGGTGACGACGAACAGCAGGATACCCAGGGTGAAGAGCGCTCGATAATGGTCCGACCCCACGGACGTCTCGCCGAGCTCGGCGGCAATCGTGGCGGTGAGAGCTCGAACCGAGTCGAAAATGCTCCCGGGCACATTGATGGAGTGCCCGCTCGCCATGAGGACCGCCATCGTCTCGCCGAATCCGCGCCCGACGCCCAGAAGGACGGCGGCGACGAGGCCGTTCTTGGCGGCGGGCAGAACGACGTTCCACGTGACTTGCCAGCGCGTCGCACCCATGGCTTCGGCGGCTTCCCGGTAGGTATCGGGCACCGCCTTGAGCGCGTCTTCGGCGATCGTCGTCATGATCGGTGCCGCCATGAGCCCGAGAATCAGACCGGCGTTCAAGATATTCAAGCCCACGGGGACGTGGAAAAGTCGAATGATGACCGAGTTCATGATGCTGAGCCCGATGAAGCCCCAGACTACCGACGGGATGGCCGCCAGGAGCTCGACGAGGACTTTCAGCGTCTCGCGGGTCTTCCCCCGCGCGAACTCTCCAATATAGATGGCCGCCCCGAGGGAGAAAGGGATGGCCACCAACATGGCCATGCCGGTCACGCTCGCGGTTCCGATGATCAACGCGAAGGCGCCGTAGGTCGGGTTGAAGTTGGAGGTGGGAGTCCACCGCGGAGACGTGAAGAAGTTTTTCGCGTCCATCCCGAGCACGAAATCCAGGCCTTCGCGGGCAATGAAGACGAAGATGCCGAAGATGAATACGATGGCCGAGATGCCACCGACGAAGACGGCTAGCTGGACCGCCTTGTCGACGAACCAATCGGCATTGCGCTGGTCGGTGGCTTCCCAGCGTACCGCCGGCGCGGAGGTCCGAGAGGCCATCCTCAGGATGCCTCCTCCCCTCGCAGTGTCTCCATCAGGTCGCGCACCTCGATAGCGATGAGGCGGAACGTTTCTTCGAAGCGCTCCCGCCGCTCGGTCTCGCTCGCATCCGCGACGGGGGCGGGGGCGGCTTCCCACTCCAGAGCGACCGTGCGGAACGGCACTTCGGAAACGTAGGTTTCGACCGGGCCCTCCAGACTCACTAGCACGTGGAAGCTGCTCCATTCCTCAGGGACCCAATCGATGGGCAGAGGTTTTTGGTCCTGCATGTCCATCCCCTGCTGCTCCATGAACTCGACGAAAGCGGGGTCCAGTCTCGCGGCAGGCTCGAGGCCCGCGCTCTTGTACCGACCGCTCTCGGGATAGGCCTTGCGCGCGATGGCAGCAGCCATCTGGCTGCGATAATCGTTGGCGCGATCCAGAAAGAGAATGCGATAGATCTTCGGCTGCTTCGTCTCCCCGGTGACCGCGAATACCGTCTCCTCGCAGATGTTCTTGGCTTGATCGCCCACCCTCTCGAGACGGTTGAAAATGACCAGCGTCTCGAACAGATCCCGGATGGGGCGCGTTCGTTCGTCGCCCTCCTCTACCAGGGCCTCGAAAGCCACGTCGAAGCGGCGATCGAGCTGGTCCGAGTAGGTCATCGTCGCCCTCGCGAGATCGGCGTTGCTCTCGTGAAAAGCCTGAAGGGCTTGATGCAGCATCTGGAAGGTATCCTTGGACAATCGCTCGGCCTCGCGGCGAACTCCCGTGTTGAGAGGCTTGGTGAGTTGAACCGCTTCACGACAAATCGTGACCGCGTAGTCGCCAATCCGCTCCAGCTCGACGTTCATACGCAGCACCGAAGAGATAAAACGAAGATGCCCCGCGCTCGGCAAATGTCGTGCCACGAACTGATGGCACAGCCGGTCGATTTCCTGGACCGAACGATTGATTGGCAGGTCTCCGAGGATTGTCCGATAGGCCAGACCCTTGTCGAGGATGAGCAACGCCCGCATGGCGTCTCTAAGAGCCTTTTCGACCCGTTCGGCAACCCTCTCGACCCCGTCGCGGATGCGTTTCAGGTCGGCT
>DASPGQ010000524.1 GCA_035620555.1 Vicinamibacteria bacterium | reverse complement strand
TGACCCGAGCACGATGAGGCCTCGCACTCCGCCCTCCCCGCTTTGGATCGGGAACACCACCTCGCCTTGGGTCGCTTCGAGCCTGTCCTTCAGAGCACTCTCGGGAAGGTCGGCGACGGCGATCGCGTCGGGCAATCCCTGCAAGCCCGACAGCGCGCCCTCGTCGCCCACGAGCCCGCCGATGTCCATACCCTGCTGCCGCAGGGCGGGAGGATGCCCCGGCTTCCACGCGAGGAGTGCCGAGCGACGCAGCATCCAGCGGCCCGCGAGCGTGAGCATGAGCAGTTGCGCCACGTCGTTCGCTTCGAGAGTCGAGTTCAGACCCCTGACCAGGTCGAGAAGAGAGCCCAGGTCCTGGACCTTCTGATCGAGACTCCGATTCAGGCGTCGCGACTCCTCGTGGACTCGGGCGTTCTCGATGCCGCTCGCGGCCAGCCCGAGCTGTGCCAGGAGAAAGGCCTTCTCCTCCTCCCCCACCCCTCCCCGGACGGGGCGTCCGAGCCCCAGAAGCCCGATCGGCCGGCTCGTCTCCGACGGGGCGCCGATCGGAAGCACCAGCTCGATTCCGGATTTCTCGGCGTCGGCGGCGTCAAACACGTCGCCCACCGCCAGACGAGGCAGGCCGCGCAGCAAAACGAGACGCATCGTCCCCTCCCGCTCGAGCGCGATCAGCCCGCGCCGGATGAGGAGGCGTCCCATGACCGAACGGAGGAGATGACCCAGCAGCTCGTCCAGATCGCGCGCGCCGTGAAGGAGACGCGCCGACTCCAGCAGTGCCTCCAGGCGCGAGGCTCGGAGAAGCGTCTTCTCCACCCTCAGGGCCTGCGGATCCGCTTCAACATATGGAGCTCGTTCTTGTGGCCGGGGACGAACTCGTAGCGAACCTCATCCATCACCGACTTGATGAGCCGCATCCCGAGCCCGCCGGACTTGCGGCTCGCGATGAGGTGCTCCAGGTGCTCTTCGGGGACCGCGCCGGGATCGAAGCCGAGACCCGTGTCCTCGACCACGATGTGGAGCGTCTCGTGGTCGAAGGTCGCCCGGACCACGACTTCCTGCGTGTCGTCGTGGCCGTAGGCGTGTTCCATGACGTTGGCGCAAGCTTCGTCCACGGCGAGCTCCAGCCGGCCCACGTCGGCCTCTTCGAGGCCCGCCTGCTGGCCTACGGTGGTGACGAACTCGCGGATGAGAACGAGGTTCTCGGTGGACGAAGGCACGGTCAGCAGGAACCGTCGCTCGACGCCGGCCAACTCAATCCTCCCGGACCGGGACATCGCGGAAGCGCCGCACCGCCGCCTCGAGGTCGGGGAGAATATCGAAGACTTCCGGGAAGCCGAGAATCTCGAAGGTGGACTGTACCTTCGGAATCGCTCCGCAGATCTTGAGGTCGCCGCCTTGCTCGCGAATCTCCTCGACGTAGCTCATGAACACCCCCAGGCCGGCCGATGAGATGTAGGTCATTCGGGTGCAATCGACGATGATCTGCCGCCGTCCGGCGGCGAGCTCGGCCACGACGACCTCCTCGAACCGCGGCGCGGTGTGCGCGTCGACGTGGCCTTCGAGAGCGATGACCGAGAGTTTGTCGTGCAGGGACGTTTCGATCTTGAAGGAGCTGGTCACTGGAATTCCTCCTTCAGGCCAGACTCGCTGCCGCCTTCGTCTCGTCGCCGCACGGGACCTTGCTCACGCCAAACCTGAGAGCCAGCGTGGTCATGTCGTCCGCCTGCGGCGCCCCAGAAGCGAATGACGTCACCTCGCGGACCACTCCATCGATGATTTCCGCCAGGGATTTCCCCGGCAGCTTTCTCAGCAATTCCTCGAGGCGGTGGTCGCTGAACTCATTCTTGTCGGCGTCCATCGCCTCCGTGATCCCGTCAGTGTACAGGAACAGCCCGTCTCCGGCGTCGAGCTGGATGCGCTTGGACTTGTAGGCGGCTTTCGCGAACACCCCGAGCGCGAGGCCCCCGGTTCGCTCCAGAGCTTCGACCCGGCCGTCGCGCCTCAAGACATAGGGGAGGTTGTGGCCGGCGCTGCAATAGACGACCTCGCCGTTCGTCAGATCGAGAACTCCGTAGAACACGGTCACGAACATGCTGGTGACGTTCTCGGAGGTCAACACCCGGTTGACCTGGCTCAAACACTCCTCGGGAGGCAGGCCCCCGAGCGCCGTCGCCTTGATGAGGGTACGGCTGACGGCCATGAAGAGCGCCGCGGGAACGCCTTTGCCCGACACGTCGGCGATCACGAAGCCCAGTCGACCCTCGTCGATCAGGAAGAAATCGAAAAAGTCTCCGCCCACCTCCATCGCCGGGGTCATGGCGGCGTGGATCTCGAACTCGTCACGGTCCGGGAAAGGGGGGAACTCGGACGGGAGGATCGACTTCTGGATGGCGCTCGCCACCTCCAACTCCTTGTGCAGGGCCAGGAGCCGCTCGCGGTCCCGCGCGGCCGAAACGGTCTTCTCGAAGAGCCGCGCGTTCTCGATGGCGGTGGCCGATTGCAGCGCCAGGGTATTGAGAAGCTTCAGGTCGGAGGCCGCGTAGTTGACCGGGTCCGCGCTCGCCAGGACGATGGCTCCGATCGCGCGCTCGCTGACCTTGAGCGGAGCGCAGATGAGCGAGCCGACACGCTCGTTGCCACGGCGCGGGTCCGCCTCGACGTCGTTCACGATCTCGGCGTTGCCGCTCGCCACGATCGAGCCGATGAGGCCCACCCCCCATCGGAACGGCCCTGAGCTCGAAAGTCCCTCACCGAAGCCGGCCATGGACTCGAACACCTGCGTCGGTCCGTCGAGCAACATCACGGCGCCATCCGTCGCCGCGATCAGCTGGCGCGCCTGCTCGAGGGTCAGCCTCGCCACCGCCTTGACCTCCAAGAGCGCGGCCAGCTTCTCCGAGAAGCTATAGATGAGGTTCACCTCGCGATAGAGATGAAGCACCTCGCTGCCGAGAGTCTTCTTTTCGGACTCCTTGCCGGCGAGGTGGGCGAGGAGCGCGGCCAGAGCTTCGGCCTGAGGGCCTCCGCTCACCCATCCCAGCGTCTTTCCGTCGAGCGCGACCGGGTAGCGCTCCTTCGGGTCGCTCGGCGCGACTCCGGCAAGGAGCCGCCCGTCAGTGTCCTCGATTCCAATCGTGGACCCGAGCGACTCCACGAGCGCGGCGACAACCGGCGCCGCGTCTTTTTGCGGGCCGATCAGACCGCGGAGGGTGATTCGTGACATTTTGTGCTCACAGCCCCAGCACTTGCCTGGCTTT